>DAOVCM010000023.1 GCA_030670015.1 Candidatus Bathyarchaeota archaeon | reverse complement strand
ATTGTTTCCGCGATGAACGTGTTGTAATACACGGTCTCTCCGACCTCGACATGTACTTTTCCAGGGATAGGCAGACTCCTAACTGTCCGAATTTTTATAGTTCTCTTTATTTTGAGACCGGGAGTGTATGCGTGGGCTTCCTTCGCAAACCTGATGTTATTTCTCTCCTCGAACATTTAGATTAACCCCATGTAATTACGTCGTCCGGGTACATTCTCAATGATCTTATCCACTCCGCCAGCATATTCTTCCTTTTATCTTGCTCCTCGGGGAGAGCAAGAGGTCTGCCCCTACCATCGAATATGACTCCTACGACCCCTCCCTCGATCATAGTGATGAGCTCTCGTCCCGAGCCGGCACCTAGGTCGAGGTCTCCATGGAGCTTTATTGACGCATTCGCCGCCTGCCTCTCTGGAAGTTCTAGCCTCTTAACCTCGCCTCCTTTTACTCTCTCCTTCACCGTTTCCCCGTTGGGCAACTCAAGGGTGATATCCATGACAGCCTCGTCTGATCTGACTTCGCCTCTCGGCGCTACTACCGAGCCAAGCCTGACTAGGCAGTCTCTGTCGAAGATCTGCCATGCAGCTTCCTGATGGACGGTCGAGACGACGCCTAGATGAGGCATCATGAAGACGCTGTCTTGGAACATCATCGTAACTCCCTCTGGTTGAAATGCATCAGTCATGATCATCAGGGACTGAACCCTCCGGGGCGCATGCGATAGCAGCCCACCGGTTCCAGCGATGTAACTTATCTCCATCATGTCAATGTAGGACTCGATCACAGCCTGGGTCGTAATACCTCTTAGGAAGGCGACCTCGCCCCTAACGCCCTTAAGTTTTGTCGCAATCGTCTTGTGGTGCTCTAAACCTAGCCTAAGAGCCTCTCTGGCTACTGCGTGTTCTACGATAAGTTCCTCAAGGGTCTGTGGTATCGTTGTTGGCCGGATCATCTTATTTCTGAGCCTGTTCCTGACATTGCTCTCCTCGAGATCGAAGGGTAACCAGCGCGTGATGTTGTTGATACCGGTCTCCTTCATCACGTTGCAGATACTGTAGCTCATTCCAAGGTTGGCGCTGACGCTTCTCACGAACCTGCCATCGAAGATAGAGTAGATGTTGGTGGTCGCTCCTCCCAAACCGACGCCCAGGACGTTCTTCTTGTATCGATCTGCTATGAGCTGTATGGCCATCCCTTCACCCGCAGGTGTGGGCATGATGTCGACATCGGTCCACTTCATCAGCTTATCGTAGCCAGGGGCGTGCGACATGACATGCTCCATGAATAGCTCATGGATAGCGCGTCGAGCCGGATCCGTGTTTTCTATTTCGAGGACTGGTCTGATGTTCTCTATGCAGCTAAGTGCGAAGTCCTTCTCCAGTAGGTTTTCTATGTGGTGTCTAGCCATCTTGTTCCCCGCGTAGACTATTGGGAGATTGTACATGGTTCCTAGCCTCGGTTTAGGGTCTGCAGACCTTATCAACTCGGCCATGTTCACAACATGGCTTATAGTTCCGCCGTCTGTTCCACCAGCCATTAGTATCATGTCTGGCCTGAGGTTTCGTATTTGTTGGATCTTCTTATGGACGGGTCTCTTGTCGTTGGTTGCGAAAACTTCCATCACGATGGCTCCGGCTCCCAACGCTGCCCTGTTCGCGCTCTCGCCTGTCAGCCTCTTAATTACTCCTGTCACCATCATCTGGAGCCCACCACCGGCGCTGCTCGTTGTACAATAAAGATCGACTCCTTTTCCCCCTTCATATGGGACTATTATACCGCCTCCATGTTTAGCGAGGATTGAGTGCCCTGTCAGCTCTTCTACCTCTCTCACGGCATTCATGACGCCCATCGTCACATCTTCATAGGGGTCCTCCACTGTGGTTGGCGTCTCTCCACTGACGACAAAGTGCCATCCGTCATCCATCTTCTCGAAGAATCTAGCCTTAGTAGTCGTACTCCCAACATCGGTCGCAAGGATGTACTTCATATCATCGAGGGACTTCTCAGTTTGTATCAACATCCAGTTACTCCCGATACTCATACTCATATTCAACAGACATGAATAACTAAAATGTTTCCGATAGACCCTCTTAGAAACCTTTTCCCGAGAGTAAGAACTCGTATAAATTCAACCCACGATTAATAAGAAATAATCCCTATTAAGTATCAAATAACACAGTAATTTTTGATTGACGTTATCTAGAGACCAAATAACCTTAATAAGTAATCAAAAACTGGATAATCTAGAAATTAAAGTGAGTTCGGATAACGGTAAGGAATCTTCATGGAATTTATGGGATGTACTACCCGCAGAAGAAGAGGATAGACTAATCGAGAAAATGGCACAGACCATAGTAAAACGTAAAATGGGTCTACTGTCTCAGATTACACTTGAAAGTCTAGGTCCCCTAACATGGATAGGAGCTGAGCTTGGGATGACCATACTAGGACCCTACCTCGAGTTTTTCGGAGTAGAAAAAGTAACTGCACTGTTCAGGAATAGAGAAAACCTGAAACGCTTGTTGGATAGGATCGAAGAACTAGAGGACGAACAAAAACGGAAGAAGGGTAAAACTAAAAGATGATTCCAACAAGTATAAACCGTATTTAATGAGTAACAAAAATCTTACTCTTATGCTTCATCTAAGAAAGTGGTGGAGAAATGGAAGATTCGGTGTCAGATGAGGGACAAAATCCAAGAAAGAAAGAACTTCAAAAGATGATCAGGTCGAGGTTAACAACGAATCAGAGGGTTCTCCTCACCCTTTTTGATATAACGATGATTGCTATGATAATGACAGATCTAGCATATTTCGTAGGATTTCTGAAAAAATGTGACCTACTGCACCTTGTTCTTTTAAACCTGACTGTTGTTGTAGTGGCATACATCTCCTATAAAATGAAACAAAGAATCGGTAAAAGCATCGTAAAAGAAATATTTAGGAAGAGAAAAGATGAATCTACCGGAGAAAATGAAGAAGAGTAATCTGATAAAAGGCAACTTCATCAGGGTTAGGGGACTTTAACTCCTTTTCCTCTTCACCCTCGAAGATGAATCTGACTGTATTATGATATTTTAAGCCTAATTTCAGAACGGATTGGCGTGGTAATGCATCGTGAAAACCGAATTTCCAGAGATCAAAATACTCGAAGAGAACATAATTAACTGGAATCAACCAACCGCGCGCGCGATACTGAACATATGTATATTGTCTTCTGTTTAAAAAAAAGTGGAACCGTTAATCTCTTATAAGAATTGAAGGTATCAATAACACGGAAAAAATAGAAGTGGTAACAATGGTAGAACCTTTGTTCGAAATACCTGGACTCTTCGCTGGAAGAACAGTTGGTTTTCTATTGATTATACTGATATTCGTACTTACGATCTACTACATGAGTCAAAAGAAGCTACAATATGTTCGAAGGGTACCCGCTCTAGATGCCATCGAGGATGCTGTGGGCAGGTCAACTGAGATGGGAAAGCCTGTAATCTGCTCATACGGATTAGGCGGTTTCAGCTATTGGACGATAGCAGGTCTGAGTATACTCGGCTACGTGGCTAAGTTATGTGCTGAAACCGACACTAGGCTTATCGTACCCACAGGTGGTAGCCATGATTCCTACATAGTAAGAGAAGCTGCTGTAGACCTTGTCAGGAACGCGTACACGACAGCTGGGAAGGCAGAGATGTTCAACGAAGAGGATATGCCCTTTCTCAGCGGCGAACAGTATGCATACACACCCGCATATATCGGTATGCTTGTAAGGGACAAGCCTGGTACGACGATCATGACTGGATCCCACTGGTCCGAGGCAATGAATATAGCTGAAATGTCGAACGCGGTTGGGGCAATAACGATAACCGCTGGATGCTATACGTCTAGCATGGCTGCGCTAGCCTGTGCCTCTGACTACATCATGTTGGGGGAGGAGCAGCCAGCTGCTGGGGCTTATCTTTCAAAGAACCCATCACAGCTGGCGAGCATACGCGTTCAGGACATCTATAAGTTCATAGCAGTAGGCATGATGATCTTGGGCCTAATAGCGATCAACGCCGGTAGCGAGATCATTAACAGGCTTATTTCGTCGTGAGGTGAGTGTGAATGTCAGCATTTTTCAAAAGTCGGAGCACTCAGCTCACGATACTTGTAATCTCCTTCTTACTTGTATTCATTCCTTACTTCATAAACATCCCCGGTCTAGATTGGTTTTCGACCAAACTCATGACCATCGCCGCAGTAACCAACGCCTTCACAATAGGCATCGCTGTCTATTCCCAGTATAAGCGAAGCGGACGTTTCATCATGGAGAGGAGGAAGGGGTGGATCTATCATATCTACCTAGTCTTACTGATGATCTTCATGATATTCAACGGAATCGTATTCGGTCAGCACACAGGAGGATACGATTGGCTTCTAAAAGCGGTGGTCACCCCCCTAAGCTCTGTGATCTACGGAATACTAGCGTTCTACATGGCATCGGCGGGGGCTAGGGCCTTCAGGGCGCGGAGCCCACAAGCAGCCTTACTACTCATAGCGGGCTTAATAGTTCTGCTTTACCAGGCACCCTTAACTGGCTCCGTTTTCCCCGGCATCGAGCCTGCGGCAACCTATTTAACCAACACATTCGGCATGTCAGTCGCTAGGATGTTCTCAATAAGCGTCTGCATAGGAGCCATAGTACTGGGCGTACGGATGTTAACAGGCAAGGAAGTAGCCTTCCTAGGCTTCGGAGAGGAGTAAGATGTCTGAAGAAGGATTTGACCTGTTCAAGTGGATGGCAACGTACGACAAAAGATGGATATATGTCTTCCTGTTCATCGTAGTAATAGGTCCATTAATAAGACCTCTCGGTATGCCGATATCTGTCAGTGGTTTAACAAAGGACTATTATGACAACATTAATAGTCTGACGGAAGGGGACATTGTCTTCGACAGTTGGAACATGGAATTCAGTGGCTACATGGAGCTAAAACCTGGCGTCCTGGCTACGCACAAGATTTTCATAGAGAAGGGTGTGAAGCTCTGCATCGCCTTTGGACACTTCGAAGGGGTAGCACTACCCCCGGTCGTGTTCAAGGAACTCAAATCGTATATGGATCAATACGACTACAAAGAGTTTGAAGACTACATCATCATAGGATACGTGATACCGAACGAGGCGGCCGTCGCGGCGCTAGCACAAGATTTCCACGGCGTTGTTAGAGTTGACTGGAAGGGCCAGCCTATCGCGGGTACCTTCCTGGACGAGATCGAGGATGCTGGAGACTTTGCGTTGATCAACGACTACACAACAGGGCTAGCAACAACCTTTCAGATTAGACATATGGTACTGACATATGGAACGCCTATGGCCGTGAATTCCATCGGCGTATCCGTACCAGGCCATCTTGCAAACTTGGACGCAGGTCTGATAACATCCCTATTATCCAGCACAAGGGGTGGAGCAGAGTTAGAGTACCTTATTGGCCAGCCTGGGCCTGGGCTGAAGTCAATGGATGCCTTCACCTTCGGTCACTACATGTTGATAGTATTCATAATCATAGGTAACATAGGTCACTACGGTTGGTCAAGGCGTGCAGCGCACAGAGACAGGACAGGGATTCAGTAGGAGGATGAAATATTGGCTGTAGAAATGTTCGAATTCACTGCGACGGTAGTCGGGATCTTCATCTCCTTCTGCATGTACACGACCCTTTATGGAAAGCCCAATCCCATAAGGTCTTGGGCGGAGTATTCCTACTTAGCCGCTGGAACTGGAGTAAGCGTGGTCATAGGACTCTGGTACATCTGGAACACAGCGATCGTCAACATACAAGCCGGTGATCTGATTCTGATCGCATCGTTAATTCTCGGAGTTATGATGCTCTTCAGGGTCTACCCCAAATACAATTACGTATCGAGGTTGCCGATAGCCTTCAGCGTTGGCGTACAGCTAGCTCTGTCCCTCAGAACGATCATATTCACAAATTTCCTCAGGCAGATCAACGCGACGATAGTGAAGCTCTGGACGGGAGTACCCATGGAATTCCTATACAGATTTACAATCGCAGTCTCAGTGATCACGATACTGTCCTTCTTCCTCTATACGATGGAAATAACTGGACCGCTGCTATACAGCTCCAAGATAGGCGAGTACTTAATGTACCTAGGCTTCGGCGCAATCTTCGCTCAGACATTCATGGGAAGGCTAGGGCTCTTCGTAGGATACATGGAGAACATCACAACCCCGGCGTGGAAGCAGCCCTACACGGTGGTAGCGGCGATCATATGCTTAATTGCGGCAATAATATTCGATAAGACGGGTCTCGGAGAGAAGCTCTCAGCAGGGTAAATCCCCCCCTTTTTTTTAAAAAAATTAGTGTCTATGCTAGGTCAGAGAATACAAGCCCTATATGTACAGCTGGTTTAATCGTAGAGATATTAGAAATTATACAAGATCAACATATCCTTTTTATTGCAATTTCCGGTCATACCCTAATTGGTCTTGTGTATGGAAACTCGAATGTTCAAGATGACATGGCCCGAGGTTGAGGAGTACCTAGAAAAGAACGACGTCATCCTCTTTCCAACTGGATCCACAGAGCAGCATGGAAAACATATAGCTGAGGATAATGACGCCTTCACTGCATTCGAAATCGCTAGAAGAGTAGCAGAGAAAACGGGTGTGCTCGTCGCACCTCCGATGCCCTTTGGAAACTCTGTTCATCACATGAAATTTCCTGGAAGTATCACGCTCAGGTTTGCAACACTTGTGAACGTCTACAAGGAGGTCTGTAAGAGCCTCCTCCATCACGGCTTCAAGAAGATAGTAATCATGAACGGCCATGGTGGAAACACGAATGCCATCGCCCAAGCTCTGAGGGAGCTTCGTGAAGAGACGGGGAAAATCGTCTATTCCTTGATGGTCTTTGCCGGGGAGAGAGGATTTGGATCTGAGTCTGTCAAAATCCTCAAACAGGAAGGCGGAGGCCACGCATGTGAGATGGAGACAAGCGTCGCCCTTTACCTTGGCCAACGGGTTCTGCTAGATAGAGCTGAGAAATGGAAAACACCAAAAGCTTGGACAGAGTTCGATAAAAAATATCTAAGAAAAGTTGCTACGGCTAAGGATTTCCATGAGCTAACAGAGATAGGTTCCCTAGGCGACCCAACGATAGCAACAAAAGAGAAAGGTAAGCCCATGGTAGAAGCTGTCATAGATGAGATCTCTGTCTTCATAGAGGATCTCAAAGCGAAAAAAGATTAAAATCTTCTCTAATTTTTATTTTTTTTCAACCGAAAAGGAGATTGAAAAATGAAGGCAGTTATCGGTGACTTTCTTATCGACGCAAATGGTGTGAAGGAAAAACCGGTTGTGCTCGTTGAAGGTGAGAGAATAACCAAGGTAGGGTCAATAGATGATTTAAAGATACCTTCAAAAACGGAGGTCATCGACGCATCTGGCTCAGTTCTTATGCCTGGGCTGATCGACTGTCATGTACACTTCACGGGCTCGAAAAAAGGGGGGCCGTCAAAATTTAGTGAACGTTTTGAAAACCGTCTCATCAGGTCAGCGGTGCAGGAAGTAAGACAGCTCCTTGAAGCAGGGTTCACATCTGTTATGGATGCAGGTGGCCTCGTTGGCTTCCATATCCGGAACGCGATAAATGAAGGGATCATCCCCGGTCCAAGGGTGATGGCCGCAGGCAGATACATTTCAGTGACCGGTGGCCACGGTGACACTCATTATATGCCTCTTGAGTGGGTGAAGGAAGGGCGTCCCATGGGCTGGGGCATGGATGGAAGGATCGCCGATGGTAAAGACGAGTGCATGCGGGCTGTTCGCGAGCAGCTAAGGGAGGGCGTCGACTTCATTAAGATATGTACAAGTGGCGGAGGAGGCAGCCTAAGGGACCCACCCGACATCCCCGAGTATACCCTAGAGGAGCTAAAAGTCATGGTCCACATTGCACATAGCTGGGGCCGCAGGGTCATGGTCCACTGCTACAACCCTGAAGGGATACGACGCTCGGTAGTAGCTGGTGTTGATCTAATAGCCCACGGTAATTTAGCCGACGATGTATCTATTAAATTAATGTTGAAACATGGAACTATCGTCATACCAACAATGTCCATCTACTATGCCATAAAGCAACAAGAAGAGAGATCCATACAGAACTCCCACTTAAAGAGTAGGGTAAGGAAGATGTTCGCTAACGTATTCGACGACACACGACGCCTCCATGAAGGAGGACTGACCCTGGCATTAGGCACTGACACAATGGGCATTCCTTTAGCCTTCGGTAAAAATGCATTAGAACTTGAATTATACGTCGAAAAAGTAGGGTTGAGTCCATTAGAGGCTATAAAGATCGGTACGCTGAACGGCGCCAAAGCGATGGGTAGAAATGACCTTGGGACATTGGAAGTAGGTAAATTAGCGGACCTTATAGCAGTCGAAGAAAACCCTCTAGACAACATCAAGTCGCTACAGGACGAGAGAAAAACAAAGTTGGTAATGAAAGCTGGAGAAATTTACAAGAACAACTTGTAAAAACCTATAGTAGAAGGCTCGTTCCCCCTCTACAAGTCAACACTTACAGCACACGAGTTCTAATCTCAACGATTAGCACAAGGAGCTTCAGTAACAGGCTTGAACGAGAACAAACAACGATAGAAATTATGACATCGTAAAATATTCGTAGCGTTCCGTTACAGGATAGAATTGTGCCGTGGACGTTATGTGAGTGGTTCATTATGAGTATAAGCCTTCCTGAACGCTGCCCCCAGCTCTTTGTCGGAGTAGCTCACAAGGATGATGCTCAGGATATCCCTCAGCCCGCTCTCTCTCAGCTATCATACATAGGTAGATAATGAGTCTCTCAGAGACAGGTCCTTTTAATTATCTCCTTGGTAGTAAACTCGCCCTTACGCAACTGCTCCAGTGTCACGTACTCGTTTGCTGTGTGAGCCTGTTGAGTACCCCCGGGGCCACAAACCACTGTAGGTATTCCGTACTCCGTGTATGTAACCGCCTCGGTATAATACGGAGCCCCCAAAGGTTTAGTCTTCAGAATATCCACCAGCAGCCTGATGAACTCGCTGTCCTCAGGAATGTCGAGGGGCTTAGAGGCTCTCAACTCTGATAGCTGACCCTTAAAATCCTCATCCTTCATTTCACAATCCTCGATGACTTTCTTCAGCATGGTGCCGATAATATCGGCATCGGCGTGTTTAGGGATAAGTCTC
>DAOVCM010000233.1 GCA_030670015.1 Candidatus Bathyarchaeota archaeon | reverse complement strand
AGTTTATGGAGTTGCTTGAGAAGTACAACTTACTTTCAGACCCTCGCGTAGATCTAGTTAAGCCTGATGCCGCGAGTGATTCCGACCTTCTTCTCTCCCACTCTGAGGAGTATATCAGGAAAGTTGAGCGATGTGCTGATGCACTCCTTCCCATTTCAGGTGATACCCCCCTCAGCCCAGATATCGTCGAAGCTGCTCGCCTGATTGCCGGGACTTCTTTACACGCCGGAGAGCTTGTCGCGAACGGGATATGCAAAGTTGCGGAGGGAGTGGGGGGTGGCCTTCACCATGCAGGAAGGAGTTATGGTGGAGGGTTCTGTGTTTTTAACGATGTGGCATGTTGTGCCAGGTCGATGCTGGAGCGTCATGGTTTAGAGAGGGTGCTCATCTTCGACACGGATGTCCACGCTGGGAACGGTACTATGGACATCTTCTACGAGGAGCCTCAGGTCCTCTATATTTCAGTACATCAGGATCCCCGCACAATTTATCCTGGGATTGGTTTCATTGATCAGATTGGGAGTGGTCTTGGCGAAGGTTACACCGTCAATGTCCCCCTCCCACCGGGTGCAGACGACGACTGTATGCATCTTGTCCTAGAGAGGGTCTTCGAACCCCTTGTAAGGGAGTTCAAGCCCCAAGTCATCATAAGGAACGGTGGCTCCGACCCCCACTTCCTTGATGGCCTCGGGAACCTTAACATTTCATTCGGAGGTCTAAGGGCAATAGGAGAGGCGGTTGCTGATGCTGCCAAGGGCGCAGGTTGCGGTGTGGTTGATTTGTGCTGCAGCGGTTACAATCCATCGACGGTTGCAGAGGGATGGTTGGCTATTGTATCAGGGGTGATGGGTTTCCACGTAGATCTGGAGGAGCGAGGGCTTCCATTTATGCGCTCGGAGGGGATATTTAAGGCGACACAGGGGGTCCTTGATAAAGTGGAGATGTGTCTCAGCGAGTACTGGAGCTTAAAATAAGTCAGGTGGTTGCTCTACCGAACTTTTTTAACGGATGGGAAAGAGTAAGCTTAGGGAAACTCTGTGAGCTTAGTCAAGAGGACCATTCCGTATGCCTCAGTCGACGAGAGCAGGGATCAGCCGTTCACAGAGGACCTTCAGCTCGCTTCCCTATACATCCTCGGCGATGTCCGCCGGGAAACCGATCCCTTATCAGCCATGACTCTGATTCACTATCCTTTCCAGTTCCGACGAGTGAGTAGGGGGATCCTCCTGATCGATATGCTAGGTCTTAACCAGACTACATTCAAGGTGAATGTGATGCCTGATGTGGGAGGCTTCTCTAAAAGGTTGGATGCCGCCTCTGAGGATCCTGATACCTTATTGAAGCTGCTGAGTAGCAATACCGCTTACTTCAAGGCGTTCTCAGGTCAACGGACCGTAACAATAAAGGGGTTGTTGTCGTGTTCTGGGAAGATTGAGGAAGTCCAAACTCTACTGAATAAAGCTGTAGAGTTCGACCAGAAACCTGGAGCTATGGTATTTAAATCCGTTCTGAGGGAGCGAGATGTTAAGGCTATCTTCAGCTCGCTCAGCTCTCTCAGGAACGACATCGCAAGGGATGAGAAGAGCCTTGAGGAGATGAAACGGAGTTTCACAGCAGCCCTTGGTGTAGCGAAGAAGGTTCTGAAAGAGGAGACACAGAACATCAAAGATAGCAGTGGTAAAATTAAGAATCGAATGAGGGGCAACCTCAAGAAGAAGAGGGATAGGTTAAGAAAGAAGCTCAATCGAGACACTGCCAAGGTGAGAGAAAGATACAGGAAGCAGGCAAAACCCTTGCGTGACGAGAGGGTTAAACTCAAGAGAAGGATCGCACGGCTTGAAAAGAGGATTGAGAGGCTGCGGCTGAAAGGTGACTCTGAAGCAGTTGAGGCTCAGAGGTCTGTCCTCCGTGATGTTATGAGAAATTTCAGGAAGATGGACGATGCCGTAAAGGAACTCGATGCCAGACGAGATAGTGAGGTGAAGGAAGCCCGGGACCAGTATCAGGAAGCGCTGAAGGTTGAGGAGGACAAGATCAAGGCCGAAGATGAGGGGGCTAAGGCTGAGATGCAGGAGAGGCTTGACCTGGGGTCTAAACTTGAGGCTGAGGCACGGGGTATCCTGAAGCAGATTGACGCCCTTATTCGGAGGAAGAGAAACAAGCTTAACTCCCTGTCTAAGTTCTTCGTTGACTTGGAGGTTGAGGACATGGAGCTTCTCCTCCCCTTCTATGTTTTTCAGTATGGCGAGAAAAGGTTCGATTTCCAGCCTCCTGTGGCTGTGGCCGGTTCCAGGGGGCTCTTCTCTAGGTTCAGGAGGATGCTAGCGGATAGTGTGGGGGGCAGGTTGAACATACTCATCAGGCCTCAGGGAGTGTTCACGGAGAAGTATCTAGAGAAGGCGGTGAGATCCTTGGGTAGGAACACTGCGTTGGCTCGGGTGTATCGACGGGATGTCGAAGAACTGAACCTGTTCAGGAGTTTAGGGGGTATCTACAGTATTATGAGGGGTCTTGTGAGGATGCGGCGGGAGGGGTGGATCAGCGATGTTGAGTATATCAGATTTCAGGAGACACTTGTCGACCAACTGGGCTTGATGCCTGGCGCTTAATAGATAGACTCAGGTTAATATTCAATACCTGTCTTCAGCTGCATAAGCTTAAGATATTTAATTCTACTCTACTTCTGAGAAGAGTTGTCCCGTTACCTAGAGTTAGGAGTTGACGTTAAGAAGA
>DAOVCM010000245.1 GCA_030670015.1 Candidatus Bathyarchaeota archaeon | reverse complement strand
CTCAAATGGGCTACTGATAGGCGTCTTTTAGAGTCAGGACTTCTTGGTCCCAGCACGTCTCGGGCAATACGAGACATGATGACGGGAAAGGACCCGTCCGAGACTGGAAGATACGGAACAACTAACGGGGCGGCAATGAAGATCTCACCTATAGGCATAGTAAACGTCGACGATACTGAGAAAATCGTTGATGATGTTGAGAAGGTGTGCCTACCCACCCATGGAACCAGTGTCGCAATCTCCGCAGCGTCCGCCGTTGCAGCGGCTATAGCCGAGGCCTTGAGGCCTTCCTCTACAATTTCCTCTGTATTGAATAAGGCAAAGATGTTCTCGAAGAGGGGGGAAGAGAGGGGACGCCAAGTTGCTTACCCTTCAATCGAAAAAAGGATAGAATTGGCTGTAAAACTGATCGACGACGAAAAAAACCCCTTGAAGGCTGCCAGAATCTTATACGATTACATCGGGGCGGATGTCAGCATCATGAACTCAGTACCCACCTCATTCGGGCTCTTCGTCTCAGCCAAAGGCGATCCCATGGAGACAATATTATCTGCTGTCAACATGGGCGGAGACACGGATACTATAGGGGCTATTGCCGGGGGTATCGCTGGAGCCTATAAAGGGATAGACGCGTTCCCCTCACACTTCGTGAAGCAGGTTGAGGAAGAAAGTAAAATTGACCTAGAACAAATCGCGAGGAAGCTTGTTGATTTCACGAGGAAATAGCTGAATGGCTCTGGACATAGTCACTATCGGAGACTCCGTCGTCGACATCGTGATTCCTGTAACCCGGTTCCCAAAAGGAAACGAGAACTCGGTCACAGGGGAGAAGATGGAAAAACAACTAGGAGGGGCTTCCAATTTCCTTGTCCAAGCAAGTCGCCTAGGTCTTGCTGTCGGTATCATAGACTACATAGGTGACGACGAGCATGGAAGATTCTACAAGGAGAAAATGAAATCTGAAGGCGTTGATGTATCAAGGCTACACGAACAAAGAGGATTACAAACAGCACGATGCATCGTACTCGTAAATACAGATGGAAACCACGCGTACATTGGGTTCACGGGAGCAACAAGGCACCTTACGCCCGATATAATCGACCCAGAGTACATCAGATGCTCGAAGGTTCTCTATGTATCCGGATATACCTTAGCTGATTCCCCCATAAGGAAAGCAGTTCTACGAGCGGTGAACATCGCGAAAGAAGCTGAAATTCCAATATATTTTGATCCAAGTCCAATCCTATCTCGAATTCCACAAGAGACCTTGAGAAAGATAATCTCTGAATCGAAGATAATTCTGTTGAATGAGCGAGAAATCAGATTGATCGCCGGAAAATCCAATAACAGAGATGCCACAGAAAAGCTGCTCGAACTTGGTCCAGAGACGGTTGTTCTAAAACTGGGTTCAAACGGGTGCCTCATATGTAATCATTCAGGGTTCGAAGAGGTCCCAGCATTTCCAGTAAAGGTCGTCGACACAACCGGTGCAGGTGATACCTTCAACGCGTCCTTCATATTTGGACAGCTGAAAGAATGGCCCCTAAGAAGATCAGCCGTATTAGCCAATGCAGTAGGCGCAGTCAAAGTGACTAAAATGGGCGCTGGAACAAACGTTCCTACAAAAGAGGAGATTACCAACTTCCTTTCTGACAACAATATAAAACTTCACGAATTGTGAAAAATCCACAGTTCATTGCGTTGTTAATGTGAGGGAAGGAATTCCTCAAAGAAGATCCGTCCTCCTCAGACTATCCTGACGCGTACCATGCCGGTTAAAGTACAACTATTCTTCACAGAGCTTCTTAATCTCTTCCTTAGCGCCCCTCATAACGTTCCTACCATGAGTGATGAGTAAAACATCGAAGTCATAGTCCATCAGACGCTTAATCTCGCGGCTAGCCTGTTCAACGTCGAGACAGTATCTCTCAGGTGGCGCTGAGAGATTTCCCTGCTCATCTCCGAAGATCGTGTCCCCTCCTACTACCACCTTCTTCTCTGGAAGGTAATAACAACAGTTCCCCTCCGAGTGCCCGGGGACATGGATAACCTCTATTCCGCCGCAGTACGGGATCCTCTCCCCATGTCTCAACCCCCTTACTTCAACACCCGTTGCATCCTCGATGTCCGAGGCATCCCCCTCATGTGCCATGACCTCTACACCAGAAAGCTCCTTGACCCTAGCCAGATTATTGATGTGATCCCCGTGCTTATGGGTGATTAGACAGACCTGTACATCGCCCCACGACTTCTCCATCGCCTCCAGTTCCGTCTCGATCATCTCTAGGGCAGAAGCCTGCATTCCCGTGTCAATGAGAACAACCCCCTCATCACAGTTGAGAAGATAACACTCTAAAGAAAGCCCACCCCTCTCTGAAAGGTCGATGACATGCACTCCCTTCAGGACCTCAACCATTCCAATACACACAATATCATACACTTTCAAGATTAAAAGGCATAAGTATC
Source organism: Candidatus Bathyarchaeota archaeon (assembly GCA_030670015.1). GTDB lineage: Archaea > Thermoproteota > Bathyarchaeia > TCS64 > TCS64 > DAOVCM01. Next base: position 202 of record DAOVCM010000245.1, on the reverse strand, counting down.
CCGAAAAAGATCAAAGACTGTTTTTCCGCCTCATTTAAGTCATCATCAAACGCTGAGTAGATATCGCGTGTATATACGCTACGCCAATACTCACGTGAGTATATTCAAAAAACGACACAAACCTATTGACAGCGTGTAACGCGAACCAACTAAAGAGTATAAATCGTAACGGTACAGTCGAAATTTTAAAAACAATATCGCA
>DAOVCM010000239.1 GCA_030670015.1 Candidatus Bathyarchaeota archaeon | reverse complement strand
TTCTTGTTTCGGCCTGTGTTTCTTACGCCTTTTGAGTCTTCTCTGATACTATTCCGCACAGTAACCGCACGGCAACCGCATGAAGTTGTGTTACCAGCTGATTTGGCGTGTGTTTCTCAAGTGAAACACGTTTCAAAGTGGATTTATCGTTCTTTTTTTTCTCCTTTTTGATGTTTCTGAGAGGTCTGTCTAGGAGATCACATGGGCTATTGATAAGCTGGGAGGCAGTGGTGATTTTTTTTGTGGGTATGTATGTTATTGGTCATAGCCCAGAAAGGGTCGTTATGGTTGCTTTCAGTGTAGGAGAGGCTGTTCTTACAATTTCCAGTAGACTATTTCTCTGCGTTCAGCGGGTAGAGGAAGCTGGGGTCTAGGAGATAAGGAGAAGGTTCTCTCCCATTCTCCGTCTGAGGACATTGTTCTATCTCCTGCATGATGTTCTGGATATCGAATTTGAAGCATCGAGGTTTTTCTCTAAACCGTCGTTGTGTTGTTTTTATGTGGAATAGCTCTTGTTTTTCACGGGAATCGTTTGTAGGATCTTTGAGTTTTTATAGAGCCGCTTTGTGGGGTATTATCTTAGGGTTTCCACCATTTGAAGCTGAGGAACCTTGTCCGGTCTCCGTTCACCATTGCTATTATGAACGTCTTCCTAACGGTTGTAGCCAACCTTCCGGCTTCGACTATTTCAGAGGCGGATAGGCCATCTTCGGAACTCTTCACTTTTACCATGAAGGGTGCGTGGTCGACGCCTGGGCCGTGCTCGTAAACAGCGAAGTCGCATCCATATTTTATCCCGGGTGTGACGACGTATCCTTTATCCCTGAGAAGGCTGTAAACAGTGTACCTTTCATCCAACCCCTCAAGGACCCTCCTGGCTATGGATTTAAGTTCCTGTAGGGTGACCTTCCGCTTCTCCTCGCCGGAGGATACGCTTATGAGGCCCTTTTCCAGAAGGTAGACTCCTTCAATGGGGTCTAATACTAGTGGAGCCTCAAAATCTTCCTTTGGCTTCGCGATACCGAGAGGTTTCCCAAAGTACCCTGCTCTGTAGAGTCTCCTGCTCTCCTCAGGCGACCAGACGATTAGCCTGCTGTCAGACAGTACCTCGACCTGTGCCAGGATCTCTCCCAATTACTTCAGCTCTAGAGTGCAAGTATCCTGATTAGATCGGCTTCCTCAGCTGCGGTATCTACCATCTCCTCCAGCTTCGTCGATACGTCTCTGAGGGTCAGTATTAGGGGGAGATCAACCTTACTGGTTACAATGTCGATGTCCAGCTTCCTGTGAAGCTTGTCTACCTTCCGCTCACACACGTCCACCTCTCGGGTTAATCGAACGGATCGTTCGGAGTTGAAGCCTAGGCTGATCAGGCTCTCCCTCAGCTTCGTGAGGGTCTCGAAGGAAGCGTCCGCCATCTCCACCAAGCCTTCTGCGACTTTTTCAGGGATCTTCCACTTCCTCTCTTTAATAGCCCAGAGGCGGACCCCGATCGATTCAACGAGGTCGATGACCTCTCCTGCCTTGCTGATGAGTCGGTAGAGGTCCTCCCTGTTGAACAGCATGCTGGCGGATTCGTGGAGTTCCTTCATTATGTTCCTCTTGATTTTGATGGATTCCAGTTGAATCCTCTCGATCTCGTTCAGCACTTCATGCATGTCACCCGCCTCGTCTTTTACTAGGATGTCGATCATAACGAGGACCTTCCGGTAGATCTCGACGACAAGTCTTGCATGGTCCTGATATATCATAAGCAAGTTACGGAGGGTCCGGTCCTCGCTCTCAACAGGGAAAACCATTCATTGCACCCGAATATTAGCTATAACGTGTTAATAATTAGCTTCATACCTTTTAAGCATTAAAGTTTGTGTGAAATTTTCGGTAGAATTGAACATTTATCATGTTCAGTGGAGGTGTGTCCCAAGGCGTTTCCAGCGGGTTACTCTATCTGCGCTCCTTCTTGTCCTTGAACCACCAATCCAGATACTCGGAGTGGCGTCTCCTTTTCCGCTCATCCTCGTCATCATTCCGGACGTATAGTCGGTCACGGGCGGCAGATAGTTGTGCCTCGTTGAAGGTCATGCCACAGCTCTCGCAGCTGTACTGTCTAAGCTTTCTGTCCCAAACGAGCTTCCCGCCGCACTCTGTGCAGTAGGGCATCTCAACCACCCCTCTTTTGAGGACCGTGAGATAAAAAGATAGTCTTGTTGAATGTGGAAGGATGGGGGAGTTAGGTTGGCTCCGGAGGTGGTGAGGCGATTAAGCCCTGGCGCATGAGAAGTTTGACGATGTCCTGGGTCCGCTTGATGATGGACTCGGCGCTGTCGTAGAGCTCTTGTCTGCTCAGCTTCTTCCGGGCTATACCCTGCTCCATGGCCTTAAGCCCTGTCTCCGTGGCCTGCCTCGGGTAGATCTCCCACTCGTCCATGGATGGGATGATGTACTCCTCACTGAGCCCTTTATCCTCCGCGTATTTCGCAAGCTCTGTGGCTGAGGCGATGCACATCTCGTCTGTGATAGTCTTCGCCCTCACGTCCAGTGCGCCCCTGAATATAGCTGGGAAGACCAGGCTGTTGTTCACCTGGTTCGGGAAGTCAGAGCGGCCCGTTGCAACGATCTTCGCCCCAGCTTCCTTCGCCTCCCAAGGCCAGATCTCGGGTATCGGGTTTGCGCATGCGAACACGATGGCGTCGTCG
>DAOVCM010000185.1 GCA_030670015.1 Candidatus Bathyarchaeota archaeon | reverse complement strand
ATCCTCCTTAATGATGACCCTAAGCAGGGGAATGACCTCGGAGATTGCCTCCTTACTGGAGATGTGGCACTTCTCCGCTACACGTTCTGCAACGCTTTTCAAACGCCTGCGGCTCTGATAAGTCCTGATGTAACGCCACTTCGCCTGGGGGGGACGGAAATAGGGGACTATCCACCCACCTCCGCCCTTTATCCAGTTAGCACCCATACCTCTGAAAGCCGTGTTCACCCGCCTCCAATCCTTCCCAAGGTACTTGACGGGCTTTATCATGAGGCCATCCGGAGTCTCCATCAGCATAAAGGCGTTCTTTAAGAAGCCTAGCCTCGCCACCACCGACGTTACTTGGTCCTTTAGACCAACCCCCTCCGAACGGCTACACGCAAAGGCAACACCTCCAGTCATGTCGTTAAACATGTACTTGAGGAGTCTATAGTTCTGCGTCCTCTTCGCCCGGGTCTGGTGTATATCCGCTTTGGCCAAGGCATCAATCCCCTCCACAAGGTCTTCAGCGTTATCCAACATGAGGGGGAGGTTTTCGTAGATCCAGTCGAACAATTCGTCGTAGCCAATGTAGGAGGAGGATATAATCTTCCTAGCGTCACGGAGGGTCTTCGCAGAGAACATCGCCATCAGAGCATCAGGCGTATAGTTCTTCCTATCTCTTTTGCTTATCACCATCGCATCTGATAAGGTGACTCTCTTTCTCACTCGGGCGATTGTTTCAAAGTCGTTTATTGCAGACCTAAGGTCACCTTCCGAGCGGTCAGCCAAGAACTCCAGAACCTCATCATCGACGGTGATACCCAACTCCTTGGCTAGGTTTTTGAGACTCCTAACAACCTCACCGAAGGGCACAGGTTTGAACTCTATTTGGAGCGCAAGTCTAACGAGAGGCCTAAACTTCTCCTCCCAGCCCTCGCCTATGCTTGTTGCCACTAAGACGATGGGGACCCGCGTCTCCTTTATAATAGCCGCTATAGCGCTTATACCTCCGCGGTCTTGTACGCCGCTCACACCTTCGAGCTCGTCGAAGAGGATCATCCGTCGTCTCCCTGTGATTGTATGTGTTTGCATTGCCGCCCTGCCCACTAACCCGTCAAGGCGTTTCTTCGTCCTGTAATCGCTCGCGTTAACCTCGAAGAGGTCGAATCCTAGGTCGTTCGCCAAGGCGACGACGCTCGATGTCTTACCAACACCAGGAGGACCAAAAAGAAAGACCGCCCGCTGTTTAGGTATACCCTTATTCCAAGACCTCAACCACGATTTGAACTGAGTTATAGCCCGCTCGTTACCTAAAACTTCAATAATTGTGCGAGGAGTGAATATATTTGTCCAGGGTTGGCTCTCTTCGGTCATATGTCCATCTCTTCCCCGGCCAGCGCTAACCTGGCAACGAGGGCGCTGAGCTGGATCTCGGGTCTGGCGCCCTGGGTCAGCCTATAGTCAATCTCACCGATGGTGTCTGAGAGCTTGACCTTCCAATGCTCTGGGATTCCGAGCCTGAGAACCTCTGAGTAGATCATCCTTATTATGTCCTCGGAAGCGAGGCCATCGTCGATGAGCAATGTCCTCAGGACCTCTCGTGCCTCAAGGAACTCCCCTTTTAAGCCGAGGTTGATCATCTCTCGAACTTTGCCTGGACTAACACGTCCAAGGACGCTGTAGATGGCGATGTCGTCGACCACTCTATCCTGGCTGGCCGCTGCTGCTTGTAGAAAGTTTGTCGCCTTCCTCAGGTCTCCCATCGACGCCTCGTAGAGGGCATCAAGGCCTTCATCTATGAGGTTCACATTCTCTTTCTCGGCTATAATGCGAATCCAGTTTTTGCTGTCCTCCTCACTGAGGGGTGAGAAGCGGAAGATGCTGCAGCGGCTCTGGATGGGTTCAATGATGTTCTCAGAGTAGTTACCAATAAGGCAGAAGCGGCATGTGCGGGTGTACACCTCCATAGTGCGGCGAAGGGCGTGCTGGGCCGCCGATGTGAGGCTGTCCGCCTCGTCCATAATAAGGATCTTGAATAGAACGTCGCTGGCAATAGCAGCTGTGCGGGCGAAGTTCTTCACCTTCTCCCTGATGACGTTGATCCCACGCTCATCGCTGGCGTTCAACTCCAAAATATGATTCCTGTAGCTCGAACCATAGAGGTCCTGGGCTAGGGCGATGATGCTTGTGGTCTTACCGACGCCCGGCGGACCGACGAAGAGAAGGTGGGGTAGGTTCCTCTCCTTCACGAAGTTCTTGAGTCTGGAGACGATCTCTGTCTGGTTCTTTATCTCGTCTAGGGTCTGGGGTCTGTACTTCTCAGCCCACATGCCGCTGCTCATAGTTAAGCTCCCTCCTATACACGTAATCCGTGGTTTTAAACTTTCTAAATAACCATCTTGATCATGAACAAACAGGTACGTAAATTAACTGTCGTTAATGGATAGTAGATATGGAATCTTGCACAAATCCTCTAGAACTCCTAATATGTATCAGATGGTTGAGACATCAGTAAAAGGGAAGCTTTTATGGTGTTCACCATAATAGTAAAACGAGTTGAATCACATACCTAAATTGGACTTGAGGATAGATCCCACAGAATATCTTCTTTCATCATCAGTGCCTTGGGTGAAGTATAATACCCTTGTCCATCTCCTTGAGCGGAGACGCGATGATCCGGAAGTCGTCCCATCCTATGAAGACCTCATTTCCCATCCATGGATAATCGAACTTATCGAAGAATGTAAAAAGTGGCCTGGGACTCCTTTGACTCGGCACAACGATGCGAAGCACGTCATCCATAAGATCGCGTTACTGGCTGATTTCGGTCTAAAAAGGTGCGATCTCGGTATAGAGAGAGTCGCTGAGGCGAGTCTATCCCATCAAGCAGAGGAAGGCGCTTTTTTATCGAATATTTTGATACCAAAGGTATTCGGAGGCGATGACAAACCTCAGCTCTCGTGGATGCTCTGTGACACCCCCACGCTTCTATATGCCCTCCTCTCCTTCGGTTTCACTGATGATGGGCGGGTTATGAGAGCAGTTGACCATCTGTCCTCCTTGGTGGAGGAAAATGGGTGGCGGTGTGTGGGATCTAATCCCCGATTTCGTGGTCCTGGCCGTAAGGATGACCACTGTCCTTATGCAAATCTAATCACCTTGAAGGCTCTCTCCCTAGTTCCTGGGCTGCATGATTCAGAGGTTTGTCGGAAAGGGATTGATGCACAGCTGAGTCACTGGGAGAACCGTAGCGGACGTAAGATCTACATGTTCGGAATCGGAACCACC
>DAOVCM010000064.1 GCA_030670015.1 Candidatus Bathyarchaeota archaeon | reverse complement strand
AGCCACACTTCTATTTTATGAAAGCTGCCGGCTCAGATGTGTTTCTTCATCGGGAAGTGGCCTCGGAGGGGGGCGCGCTGTCCCCACGGCTATTTAGCCGTGGCCCCATTGAAGACGAGCACTTTGAGCTCTACCTATATTATATTGGATGGTTTGGTTACCGTCCCTTTCTCAACGCCTTCCCTGGCAGTGCTCCCGTATGATCTCCGTTATCGATAACTACTATGCCGTTTACGATGACGTAGGGTATACCCGTGGCGAACCTGTGGGGGTCCGTGAAGGTGGCCTCGTCGTTCACTTTTGCAGGGTCGAAGACGGTTATGTCAGCCTTGTAACCTTCCCTGAGTAGGCCTCGGTCCTTAAGGCTGAGGCGCTGTGCTGGGGCTGAGGTCATCTTCCTCACCGCTTCCTGTAGGTTTAAAACGCCTTCCCTGACGTAGTAGCCGATGACCCTGGGGAAGGTGCCATAGTATCGGGGGTGAGGTTTACCCTGGCCAAGGATGCCCCTGGGTGCCACGGCGCTCCCATCTGAGCCGACCATGCCGTATGAGCTCATCATAACCCTCCGGACATCTTCCTCGGACATACCGAAGGATACGATGGAGACCTGGGCGTTCTCTGCAATGAGCAAGTCGAAGACCGTGGTCATCTCATCCTTACCCTCAAGCTCCGCTATCTCCGAGACAGTTTTCCCCTCGTACTGTGGATGGTTCTTAGCGGAGGCTATCATAACCGATTTCCAGTCTCGGGTTACAGTTGTGGGTCCCTCTGATATCTTCCGCCTGATCTCAGGCTCTCTGAGTCGTTCCAGAAGTCTTTCAGCTCCACCCTCCTGAGCCCAGTGGGGCATAAGGGCAGCAAGACCAGTGCTCGAGGCGGTGTAGGGATACTGATCGAAGGTTACGTCGACGCCACTCTTCCGGCCATCCTCCACCAGCCTTAGGGATTCTTTCGTCTTACCCCAGTAAGCCTTGCCTGAAGCCTTGAAGTGAGCAATCTGAACAGGGATGCCAGCCTCCTCACCTATACGAATGGCCTCCTTCACAGCCTCCAGCAGGGTCTCGCCCTCCCCCCTTATGTGGCTGAAATATACACCCCCATAGTCAGCCAGTACCTTCGCGAGTTCTACAATCTCCTCGGTCTTGGCGTATACACTTGGCGGGTAAATAAGTCCCGTCGACATCCCCCAGGCCCCGTCATCCATGGCCTCAGCCACAAGTCCCCTCATGGAAGCCAGCTCTGAGCGGGTGGGCTCACGGTCCTCGTGGCCCATCACGTTTTGGCGTACCGTGCCTTGGCCCACAAGGGCGACGACGTTGAAGGAGGCACCTGTCGCATCGATGAGTTCTAGGTAGTCACCCATGGTCTCCCATTTGAACTCGAATTTGTCGCCTAGGCGGGCCCTCATGAACTTCTCACGATAAGCCCTGACCTCAGAACTCATGGGTGCCGCGGAGCTACCGCAGTTCCCTATCACCTCAGTGGTCACACCCTGGCGTATCTTGCTCTCAACCTTTGGGTCGATGAGCACTGAGTAGTCCGAATGGGTGTGAATGTCAATGAACCCCGGGGCCACCACGAGGCCCCTGGCGTTGATACGCCTCTCCGCCCATGAATCCTTGAGCCTTCCGATTACTTCGATGCGGTCACTGACCACTCCTACGTCAGCTCTAAACCAGGGATTACCTGAGCCGTCTATGACATGTCCGTTCTCGATGATAATATCATAATTCACAGGAAATTCCTCCGATCCAACTTCCCTACAGGTCTTATAGCATTTTGGAAAAACCCTAGTATTTGTCAGGCCTTCCCGACGGCTTCAAGTCCTATCTGATAGTTGGCGTGTATCGCCTTAGCTGCCTCTATTATGTTCCCCTGTTCCTCAATTGTCAGCTGGTCCCATAGGTTAGGGCCTATTTGCCTGCCGACGTGTGTGGGTATGTTCACGTTCACCGCCTCCTGTAAGCCAGGTAGCCTGATGGAGTCGGCGATGCTGTAGATCTCCTGTCTGTCTTGGAGAATGGACCTGATAATGTCGCGGAATCCAGCGGCTGGGCCCACCTCCGTCCCGCCGATGATATCCACAACCCTCTTGGAGACCCCTCTAACATATCCTGTGATAGTGTCCCTGTCCAGTTCTTTTCCAGATTCCTCTAGATACTTGTCGAGTGGCTCACAGTCGATCTTGACAGTTGACCAGAGGGGATAGGCAGCCGACCCGTGTTCGCCTCCGACGAATCCCTCCACCTTCGACACTGGAACTTTGAGGTCCATGGCCAGCTTCGTCCTTAAACGTAGTGTGTCAGGGTGGTCGCCAGTGCTGATTACGAAGTCCGCCCCTGAGACCTTCTTAAACAGGGTGGCCATCGCGTCCACAGGGTTGGTTACGATGACCCACTTGGCATCAGGGTTTCGAGGCGGCATTACCTCAGCGATGTAGTTAATGATCTTTGCATTCCCTGCCACCAGGTCCCTGCGGTCCATCTTTACACCGGGTATTCGGGGCTTACCTGGGCATACGACGACCAGATCCGCTTCTGAGACAGCCTCGTCCTCCTCGTAGGTGTTAATTCTAACGTCGTACTTGAGGCTGGCTGCAACATGCCTTAGCTCCTCGCCGAAGGCCCAAGCCTGTCCGGGTTTAATGTCGACAAGGGAGAACTCGTCGGCCAGTCTCTCGTTGAAAAGCGTATAGGCAGTTGGGCGACCGATCCTGCCGTTGCCCACCACCGCAATGTGAACACCCATTAAATCAACCTCGTCAATTCGGCAACTCCCCTCAGTTAAAGGCTTTCTCTGCCTTGGTTGAATAATGTATAAAACAGAAAAATACTCACACATTACTCGGGCTCGTAGGATGACTAAACCTTATTTTTATGTCAGGTTCAAATGGTGGAGGCGTGTCGACATGGACGAGGTGAAGAGGGAGATAGGCGAGGTCTTCGACATAAAACCACTTTACGTACCGACGGATGACAGAGACATCGTTTTAAGCCAATTTGAGAGAGAGGAGCTCAGAGTAAAGGCGGATACACTGTCAGCCCGCCTAGCCAAAATGAGGGCAGTCCTTTATCAGAAAGATGCAGCGCCTTTAACTGATAGAGACCTCAAACTGAGGAAATATATCCTAGAACTCTATCCCAAGGATAGGGCCACACCGTTATCACTGGGCATCCAGAAAGAACCCAAATTCACAATGACCGAAAAAGCACCGTAGTTACATCTTTAGAAAGCGAGGCTTCTGATCAAAATTTTAATTTTGAGGATGTCTGAGGTCACGGCTTCTCCACGTATTCATCTCCCTCAACCTTAATCCTCAGGAACTTGTGCTTTTTCCGACTCATGGACGAGGCTGGTTTTTTAAAAACCTCCACCAATTCCTTCCTCACCAAGCTGGGGATGACCCCGGCTTTCTTGAGGGGAACATCCTTGGCCATGATTTCCCCCGCCCGGCGTATGAGCTCATAAACATCCCTCTCAACCTTGGTCAAATACACCAAATCCAACACCCAACTCCTAAAATGATTCTTAGCTTTTTACCGTTTCTACACGCTCGTGGTGTGGATCTCTTGTTTTCGGGATTATTTTACTGTTTTGATATGTTTTTCCCGCCTATTTTGGCTTCTATCTCTCTTGAAAAGCCCCGTGTGGGTTTGACCTCTCACCTCAGAAACGCTCTGATTTTAAACGTCTTCCGCGGGTGCTACGCCCGCGTCTTTTAACTTGTTTTATCAGATACCCATTCTCACGCATCCACTTCAGGTTCTCATCCGACTTCTCGTCAGGCGTGAAGCCAAACAACTCAACAGACTTTTCAATAACGCGATCCGTAAAACTCTTCTTCCCTTTTTCTACATCCAACCTACTAACGCGCGTTGTTACAAAAGCAGGCGTACTAATAAACACACGCATATCTCAATTTTGTCTAACGTTGGTACTACTACTGATACTAAATATCATTTATCACATGTTACATATCTATTAATAATTAAAATGGGCTTTGAGACAGGAATAGGACTTATTTTTTACCCTTTCGAGATATTATTGAGGTAGAAGCTTGGAAACGCAATTATCGACAAGGGATCGAGCAGATCCAATCACTTGTTGCAGAAGGCTTGACGAGTAGAGAGATAGTTGTAAGGTTAAGAAGATCAGAGGCTGGAATCTGTAACCTGCGCACGCAAAAGATAAGGTTGAGATTACCCCTATCCCCTCTATTCAACCCTAGTCATGCGTACACTCAATTAAGAGAGGGAATATCAAGAAAAAGACCAGTAGGCGGCTATAGTCAACGGTCCACCCCCATTGAATTTCCATGCCTACTAAGACCTTCTCGCATTGACACCTATGTTTGTAATATACAGGTCAACATAATGAAAAAAGGGTTCAAGCCACGAGGAAACCCTTCAGATGACTGATCATAGGTCTTCCCAATGCGTTCTCTATAGGTTCGTAGACTTCGGAATACCTGTTACCGTCGCCGATAGGGATGAGGTCCCTACTCGTGTTGGTTATATAGACGATTCCTCCCTCTTCGATGGCAGCCGATGTTATCGGGGTCCCTTCATCATCGAACGTGGAGATGAGGTCTGGGAATGTACCGAGCCTCCTCCCGTCCAACTCCAATGTCATGTACTCATTCACAAAGGTAATCTCATAGGTCCCGCCACCACTCTCCACATTGATTATACCGACGTCGAAGCCCCCCTTCGCCTCGAGGCTCTTCTCTACTATTCTTCCCTTACAGACGAGCTGCCCACCTAGGTTTTCCAGAGCTGCCTTAACAGCCTTATCTGCACCCTTTGAAGCGGCTTTGATAACAGCCCTTCCAAGGTCGATTGCTTTGGAAATTGCCCCTGGAGCGCCGTGCTCGACTGCGTACTTCACTGTGACAGGGTCGCGTGTCATCGCGACCAGCGCCTTCACGTCATTAGCGATCATCCTCGCCACGTTGCTTGTACGCTGGAGAGAGCCCCACGCCACGGCCTCAACCTCCTCGCAGACAACCGCCTTAACCGAGCGGTAACCCTCCACCCTCTGCAATCCCATGCCCCCCATCATCGCCGTCGGGTGAGCCCTCCCATCGGCAGGGGCGTCAACAACGGGCAACCCCAACGCTGCAGCCTGAATCCAGCCGCCGAAACTGTTGTGCCCTCCGTTCTCAGCCGCGATGAGACCTTCGAACTCGACACCGACCTCCCAGAGCAGCTCCGCGGACCTTATGAAGTGACGAGGGCGCGTGGTTCCCTTCTGGGTTGGCGCTCCAAGTGCTGCACTGACGGCGACAAGCATATCTTCAGAAGCCTTTGCTGGATCTAGGAGCCTTACCTCCCCGATGTCGAGGGCTAAAAGACCTGCACGCAGACCATCTTCACACCAACCTCCGCCGCCACCCCCTAAGATAGCGCCGCCGACAGCAAGAGCCTCTACGTCCTCTCTGGTCATCAAACGAGACAACGATATCAACCGAGGGGTATAGTGTGCCCTATCCTGTTATAATATCAGCGGAAAAAGGGTTGAAGCGTCAGTACCAGGGGAGCCTCCCCCTCTTCTCCAATTCGAGCCAGCTGTTCCAGTCCTTTGAGACCTCCTGCTGGAACGTCTCTAACTGCTCCTCGGAGAGGTGGCGGAACCTGCGCTGGAGCTTCAGATATTCGCCGACAGGCTTCAGCTCCCTGGGCTTGACGTTCACCTTGAGGACGCCATCCTCAACCTCCAGAAGGGGCCATGCGCCGGTCTGCACGGCGAGCCTGCCAACCTCCACCGTCTTCTCAGGTGGAAAGTACCAGCCCGTCGCGCACGGCTGCTGGATATGGATGTAGGCGAACCCTTTCCCGGCCCTCGTTATCTCCGCGGCCTTCCGGATCTTCCTCTCCAAGTCTGGAAGATAGGAAGGAGAGGCGGTGGCGATGTA
>DAOVCM010000008.1 GCA_030670015.1 Candidatus Bathyarchaeota archaeon | reverse complement strand
AAAGGACGGAGGGAGCAGGGTTGCGTTGAAAGCAAGAGGCCGTGCCATAAGCACCGCTGTAGATGTGGCTGAGGTAACGAGAAACAGGTTTATGGAAAATCTCACTGTTGAGAAGGTAGAGATCGGAACTGAAGAGCTTGAATCTCTAGAGGGACGGATGAGGAACGTCAGCACGATAACAATCGTCTTAAAAAGATAGTGACCCTGCAATAAATCTGTAAGGCACAGAAAAAGATACATCTACTCTCCTTGTCTTATCGCGCGCACAGTTAGAAGATTTTAAATGAGCGAGTCAAAGACGGCAGTGGAGAAACGAGCGGCACTTATCATCAAGTACAGAAAGCTGAAGGTCCAAAAAAAAGAGAAGGAAAGAGATAAAACCACCAACTTCCTTTCTCAAGGCGCTTCGAACTGCATCTTTCTCTGCATAGCTGGCCAGAGAAACATTGGGATCAGCTACATACAGGAACTCAAGGACCTTATAAAAGAAAAAGGAGCTGAAAAATGCGTCATCATAACCGATTGCAAATATACTTACTCAGCAAGGGCCAACGCCCCTAAAATGGGGATTGAGTGCGCGGGCGAATTCAATAATTAGACTTTTACTATCCCTGGGATGCTTGCCACACGTTCTCTTAACCTCTTTCCCAGTGAATACAGCTTAAGACTCGTCCGAAAACCATCAAGGGAGGATAACAGATGCTGCAGAGGCCTCCCATGCACCAATAGATGCAGGGTATCCTCTATTTCTCCGTCCATCCCCAGCCCTCCTCTCAGGCGAAGAAGGCCACGCTCTGCCGGAGCTCGGGCCTCCCGATACGGTAGGCAGCTATGCAGATGGCGTACGCCACCATCAACACCAGGCTGACATGGGTGGAGGCGTTCTCCAGTCCCTGCCACGTCAGCCGCTGATACGACATGCGGCTCTTCGCCCTGCCGTTGAAGCCCTCCACCATCGCCCGCAGCCTCTTGTATACGACCCTCTTCCACTCTGGGCCCTCCACGTCAATACGGTCCTTCACCGTCAGCACGTCCGCCGGGTTCACCCGTCCTTTCAGCCGCCTCCAAGCGATAATGTGGCCTATCTTCAGGGAGTCGAGGAGGTCGAAGATCCTCTTGGCCTCGAACTGGCTGTCCGCAGCCAGTAGCTCCACCTCGATGTCCTCGCTCAGCACCCGGTCGAGGAGCTCCTCCACGAGATCCTTCTAGTTCACGTTCGCTGGGGCCTCCACGTTGCCCAGCGGGAAGTCCTCTATGTCCACCTGAAACAGGGACTCGTATCCCAGGATGAACCCCTTCTTGCCGCGGCCCACCCTTGCGTCGGGGTCTCCGAGGCCCCGTCGGGTGTTGTGGGGGTCAGTGCTACTCCACGCGGGAAGGTCGGTGCCGTCGATGCACGCGGCTTGGATGAGGCCGACGGCGGAGAGGGGCTGGGACATTCGCAGCCTCAGCGCCTCCCTCCTGAGCCACGCCTCTATCGCGCGGAAGCCGTCGACGCCTATCCGCCTCTTCATCTGGGAGAAGTGGGCCTCGCATGGAGCCCGGTCGCCGTATCCGCACACCCGTCTGAGGTACGGGTTCCGCCTGAGGCGCTTCACCAGGTCCTTGACGTACGGGATCTGCTCTATAAGCCGCAGAAGGAGGGCCTTCAGGTCCCACTCAGGGCTGTACTCGACGGGCCTCCCAGGGCCCTCCGTGTGAAGGTCCATCCAGAGGATGGAATGGACGGGAGTTAAATCCAAGTTCTCTAACAGTAACATGGGAGAACCGGTCTCTTTGACCATTCCATGTTAAAGTAAGGCCGTTCTCCCAGATAAACCATGAAACCTTGTTAGATCATCCGATCACGTTGAAATATCAACGTATAACGTGAAAATGAATTAAAACCATTGTATGTGTTTAGCTACTTATGTAACAGAGCCTGATTTGGCCCTCTTTTCGTAAATTGTGAAGATTTTTCAGTGAAAAAAAGGTTAAATCAAGCTCCGTTCAGATGAGCTAAACACGTACAAACCATTTAAGGTGACTCGGGAGCATGTTTTAATAAATTCTTCTCGCGCGCGCTGTCATTATTGAGACCGTAACCTTCGTATTCACATTCCTAGGAGTAGTAATAGGAAACCGTACAGGTCAATCTTTTGGGAAGAATACATAGATAATTTGAGGTATAATTCTAATTTGTATTGGTCTTAAAATAGTAATCACCCACATGCATTAATTTTAACATTGCTCACGACATTGCACCTATGTGAACGTGTTTTATATTCTTCTTCCTCAGCAGTTCTCATTCGTATTGTATGACACGCACCTATGCGACCATCCGGAGGAGGGCAAGATGGCTCCGTTCCCAGGCTCCCTCAATCAGGCGAACGCCTACACACAAGGCGGGGTAGTACTTTCACGAGAAGAACAGGTAGGGTTAATAGACCGTTGGTTTCTCCACACCGACGGATCCGAAAGAACTCATCCTAGGGTTTATATTGGTGACTCGCCTTAGATGGTGAGGATACGTTAGTTAAAATGGAAAATGAACCTGTTTTGAAAATAGAGTTCGAACAGATGACGAGTTTTAAATTTAAGGCAGCTTATAAGGCGTACTCCCGGTTGTTTGATGAGGTGGAAGCGAGTGAAAGAAGGATCGAGTTGAATGATAACATCTCTCAGCTCTTAAAAAATGAGATAAGTTATCCGGAATTCTACCACAAGATCAACCAGTATCGAGAAGAACCAAGAAGAAATTACAGGTTCCGAAGGGTTAGAATCAAAGGTCAGAGAAAACGAGCCTATAGACGTGAACAGCAAGAGAAGAACCGTATTTTGCGACATAAGAGGTAACAATTCCTCTAGAAGTACTGTAAGCCTTTGAATTAGCTTTACAAAAAGTAAAAAAACGTGTATGAAGCCTCGTGTGTGTATCTTGATGGAAGTGAGTGGAAGATCTAAAGAGTGTCCAGAATGTGGGAACAATAATCTCATCCGAGATGATGAGGTTGGAGAACTCATATGCGAGCAGTGTGGCTTCGTTATCTCCTCAACTCTCTTGAACCATGGGCCAGAGTGGAGAGCTTTTAACGCGGAACAAATGAATAAGCGCCCCCGGGTTGGTGCGCCCCTCACCTGGGTCATCCATGACAAGGGGTTATCAACTATTATAGACTGGCACAACCAGGACGGTAAAGGCCGGAAGCTTAAGCCCAAGCAAAAGGCGAAAATGTATAGGCTCAGGAAGTGGAATCGAAGATCTCAAGTCTCTGGCTCAACCCAGAGGAACCTCACATTTGCCCTGTCTGAGATGACTAAAATTTCTTATAAACTCAATCTCCCGAGAAGTGTGCTCGAAACGGCTTCTCTCTTATACCGTGGGATTGTCAGGAAACAGCTTTTACGGGGGCGGTCCGTAAATGGCGTGGTCGCTGCCTCAATGTACTTGGCATGTCGCCAGTGCCAAGTGACCCGTACTATGGAGGAAATCGGTGGGGCGGCGCGCATCACTAAAAAGGAGTGTGGTAGGAATTATCGATTTCTCTTGCGAAGGCTGAAAACAGAGGTTCCCCCTGTCGATCCACATGCCTATATATCTAAGTTCATTAGTCAGTTGGCTCTTTCAGGAGATACTGAGAGTATTGCTTTAAAACTCTTGGAACAGGCGATTACGCTTAAGCTGACAAGCGGACGTGGACCATCAGGTATGGCCGCAGCTTGTACCTACATCGCCAGCCTTCTGCTGTCTGAACGGAGGACTCAGGGCGCGTTAGCAAAGGTGTCGCATGTCACGGAGGTCACTATTCGCAACCGATATAAGGAACTTGTCCAAAAGCTCGATATAAGCGTGGTGCTATAAAACCTAAGCGTGAGAAAAATTATATAGCGCACACACATCATAGATTATAATCAGATACAACAAGTTGGATCAGGTTTTTACCAGCTGTGATCTAGGGAGGATACGTAATATCCTCCACCTTCTCTGCGAAATATCATCTGAAAAAGATGTTGAAATTCAGAATGAATACCAAGATACAACATAGACGAAGATACCAAAAATACACTAATATTTTACATGAGAATTGTCATACTTATCTATGCTGAAAATAATAGGTATACCTGAAAATCCAGAATTTTAAATTGTAACCTATATAAGCGTTCATGCATATAATTTATCCTGAAAACACAGGCTCAAGAAGTTTGATGAAAACTGTTTTGTGCCTGCGTGGGTTACCGCGCATCGCGATCGCCTGTGTTTATATAACGTGGTTTAGATGGAAGTTGAATTAAAGTCGGATTGGCAGGATACCCAAGTTGAGCTATTAAAATCTCTTCATGGATACGAGGTGAAGAAAGTCAACGCGAAAAATGGAAGCATAGACTATGTAGCAGAAAACGAGGACGGTGGAAAAAAGCTCCTTAGAGTGATCGTAAACCCTAAATTCCATGCGTCTACAGCCGGTATCAATACCGTAGAGAAGACCGTAGAGGAGCTAGAAGAGGGATACTATGATGAGGCCATATTGGTAGCTGAGAAATTCACCTCGGTGTCAAAGAGATTACTAAGAAAGGAATCAAATCTTAAATACCTATCACCAGGAAGCGAGCATTACTCACTTTTCGAGCTCAGGGAAGCTATATACAACCAGACACGAGAACTATGCGAGGCTAAATGTGGAAAATTTCCGAAGAGAGAAGAAGACTGCAAGGGATACCAGAACGGCAAGTATACCTGTCCAGTTCGACGTGTCAGCGACGAGGCAGATTTCCATGTAGAGAGAAGCTGGTACGAGCTTCTCAAGAGTGACTTCGACAAACTCGTGAAACTTCGCAGGGAGATGAAGGAATAGGAGGTGTATGAGTTTGCCGACTCATGGGTCTTTGACGAAGGCGGGGAAGGTCAGGGCGCAGACCCCTGTAATCGAGACAACCAGCACCAAGGGAAGCCTGATCCCGAGGAAAAGGAACCGGAGGAACTATCTCAGGCGTATCGTAAATGCCCCTGCAAATAAATGGTCCAGGCGTAGAAGAAGGCGACGCTAGACGGGAAATGGAGGTGAAGGAAGTTTGAAGGGCACAGTAAAGAGATGGCTGATGGGCAGAAGCTATGGATTCATAAAGCCAGAGGCCGGTGGAGAAGAGGTGTTCGTCCACATCTCGGATATAGAGGGAGCACAGGAACTCAGAGAAGGACAGAAGGTCGAATTTGAAGTACAGAGTGCGTATAAGGGACCCAGAGCCATCAACGTCAAGCTGATTGAGTGAAAGTCTATTGGAGACACCTTACAGCTCTTTTCGTACGCGAAGGCCTGCAACAGGAATCCATGCGCGCGCTTCGCTTAATGACAAATTGGTTGTCATTGAGTATGATCTTGATGAGGATGTTATTATCTCGGCTTATACAAGAACCCCGCTTTTTTGCTAAATGGAGAATTTACTAAATACTTCATTATCGTATGCGTGTGTATGCGTCTTTGATTCTTGGTGCAAAAAATATGAAAAAGAAGCTGACAACTGTCGAGAAACGTGCGGCCTTAATCATAAAATATAGAAAGCTTAAAGTCAGGAAAAAGGAGAGAGAAGGAGACCGGATCATAATCTCCCTCTCTAGAGGCGACGTGAAATATGTGCTTCTCTGTGTTACCGGACAAAGAAATATCGGGATAGCATATGTTAGGGAGCTCAAGGAGCTTGTTGAAAAGACAGGGGCGGAAAAAGGCATCATCGTATCAGACGTGAAATACACTTGGTCCGCTAGGACTAACGCACCTAAGATGTGTATTGAACTTATCCCTTCTACCCTGCCCACATTCGACATTTTCAAGCACAGACTTGTCTCCCCTGCTGAGATAGTATCTGAGGAGGAGCGAGAACAACTGCTCATCATTTATCATGCTGCGCCTTTCCAGTTCCCGTGGATTAAAGCATCTGACCCTGTATGTATCGTCCTCGGAGCCAACCGGGGTAATATTATTAAATTCACGATCGACAGTATGACAGCTGGAACATCAATCTCATACCGCTATGTTGTATAACGAGCACCATGGCTGGGCGCTAGACAAACCAAGAAGCGCGCGCATCATGCTGGGCGATGTGTTCGCGGTGATCAGTAGACTACTATGGTCAGCGTGGAGCGAATATTCTCCACACTCCTGACATTGTCACTGATGCTTTCCTTTAGGGCGTCCATGCTCTCCGCCTCAATGCGGGCGATGATGTCGTAGACGCCGTACACCATGTGAGCTTCCTTGACACAGGGTATGGCCCTTAAGTTTATCAGAACCTCGTCCTCAGATCCGACCTCTGCGTTGATGAGGACGAACGCCATAGCCAAACTAGTCTAACCCCTATCACATTTTACTCGAATAGATAATAAACTATTCATGCGCGCGCGTGGAGATATCCCAGAAGAAACGCACGTCATCTCAGAGCATCAAATATGCTCTCGTATATATCAGCCGTTAATGTTGGTGATAATCCATTTATCCTTCAATATGTAGAACCTTGCTCCGCATCCCTTACATTCGAAGATACTTCTCCTGGCCTCCACATCAAAGCCAGTGGCCTTGTGATAATCCAAGAGTCCGCATTTTGGACAGGCCCATCCCTCTTCTGTGTCCCTCACCGTTAAGTCGTGCTGGTGAAGTCAGGAGAGTATATTAAACATTTGAAATTGGTCTGGTGAACCTGGGTATAAAGTCCCGTTTGCTACGCGTGCGCTTTAATTCGTGAGCATACCCAAGAATAAAAACTCCATCGCATTCTTCTTATGATGTGATATACGCAGGCTAACGGATACAACTGAACTTAATCAGTGACATGGAATGAGAGGATATATTCTGAACGTCTCAGGAACTGTGGCACATATCCATAGCGTTATCTGCCTCACCGTAAAATGGATGAATCCAAAAAAACGTGGAGGAATCGATTATACATCAGACCTCGAAGAGATTATCAATTGGATAAAAGAGAACCTATAGAAGGATCGCCATGCAAGATCTACCTCCCTACTCTCTCTTACAAGCCTAAAGCTGAAAAAATTACAGATTATGCTTCATAAATGTTCGAACAGTATTCGCGGGATTAAACATGCCGGCGGATATCCTATAATCATCCCTTAAAGGGCGCGCGCTGAACCAAGCGAAGAAACGTGTGTGCCAACCACTCTCTTGAATAGATCAGGGGAGTTATATATGGTCGTTCCTTAGTAGTACGTAGATGTGCGTAGTGAGTGCGGGCGCTTACAGAGGGGTTAGACCGGGTTATTAGTGGCGTGCAATCCTGAACCCATCTGAGTCCCCACGCTCCAAATCTACGCTTGATGGTGGAAAGAACTTCACTATCAGTTGTAGCTGGGAGCACAACTAAAGATTGGAGAATGAAAACGAAATGTCAGATAGGATGATCGTGTATGTTGGTAGAAAGCCAGTGATGAGCTACGTCTTGGCGGTTCTAACGAGTCTCAACCAGAAAGGGTCGGATAAGGTCATTATAAAGGCTAGAGGACGGGCTATCACCACGGCTGTTGACACCGCCGAGGTCACGAGGCGATATTTCGGAAGAGCCTTGGAGACCACTGTGAACATAGGGACGGAGCAGATGCCTCAGGAAGAAGGCGGATCCAGGAATGTCTCCACCATGGAGATAATCCTGAAGAGTAGCGGTCAGACCGGAAGTCAACCCGAAGCCCAGGATGAATCTTCACTCGAGAAAGTTCAGGAGGAAGAGGAAAGAGGGAGCGGAACGAGAGAGGAAGATATCTCTGAGGTCAAATAGGTTTGGGTAGATGTGAAGGTCTGTTTAATCTCGGAGGGAGCCTACCCCACAAGTAGAGGAGGAGTAAGCGAGTGGTGTCACTCCCTCATCGACGGAATGAGGGATGTACAATTCAACATCTTCTCGCTCTCAGCGGAGAAGTTACTGAGGTATAACCTACCTGAAAACGTTGAGGAAGTCAAGATTGAACATCTTCACTCACCACAATTCGATAGAGGAGTCGACGCAAATTTCGCGGAGGACTTGATAAAAGAAGTGCAGTTAGCTCTATCTGGAAAGCCCCTCAACTGTGGTAAGATCCTTACGCTGCTGAATAAGCGTGAATATAAAGCAGATGAGCTACTTGGCTCCGACGTAAACTGGAACTCGGCTGTAGCTTACTATGAAGATAACTTCAACGAAATGGCCTTCGCCCCTTTCTATGTCTTTTGGACTTCGCTATTCTACCTTCTATACAAAACTCTAGAGACCGTTGACACAGTACCGAGATCCGATGTTTACCATACGCTGAATGCAGGCTACGCCGGCTTACTTGGATGCCTCACAAAACTAAGAAATGGAGGACGGCTCGTAGTCACAGAGCACGGCTTGTACCTGAAGGAGAGGAAGTTCGAACTCGAAAACTCTGAGATACCGTCATGGCTTCACAGCTTGTATGAAAACTTCTTCACGTCGCTCGTCCGAACCTCGTATCTGTACAGTGATACGGTTACCTCGGTGTGTCAAGACCATACGAGGTTGCAGCGAAACGTCGATCCAACCCTCGAAGACATCAAGGTCATATACAACGGGATTGACACGGAGAGATTCCAACCCCCTAGATCTAGTAACAACAAACGAGAGAACTTCAACGTTGGAACTATCACAAGAATCACACCGATCAAGGATATCCTCACATTTATCAGAGCAGCAAAACATATTCGAGAAAAGCATAGAGCAAGATTCTACATCATCGGTGAGGTTGAGGACGAAGAATATTATGATGAATGCCTTGAGATGATAGAGAAGCTAAAGCTAAAACCATACATAGAGTTCACCGGATATCAGAACAGCCTCGATTGGTACCGGGAGCTGGATGTCTTTACCCTGCCCTCGCTCTCTGAGGGCTTCCCTTTGACCATACTAGAAGCCCTGAGTTGTGAAGTCCCGTGTATCGCTACCGATGTTGGAGGTATTCCGGAGATACTGGACGAAGAGTTCCTCGTACGGAGATGGGACCCTGAAGGACTAGCCAAGAAGATTTGCTGGCTTCTCGACGACCCTGAAAGAAGAAGAAGGATAGGCTTAGAAGGGAGAGAGCTCGTCGAGAGCAAGTTCAGCCTCGAGGAGATGGTTCAGGAATATAAGAGCGTATACAAGGGGATCATGTGACATCGATCACATTACCTCTCAAGAAGATCCCTGGACAGACATGGAGAGCCGTAACTTTTTTTGGAGGAAGCCCGTTTATGTCTCCATTACTTCTACTCTTTACATTGCCCTTTAACTTGTACCTAATCTACCATCTTCTCTCCGATTCACATTTACTGTGCAGCTATTTAGGACTCGCACCCTATCTTTGGGGTGTCATCTCAATTTCTGGTTGTATAGCAAGATCTAGAGACTCCGTGGAAGAACTATCTGAAGTCAGCCTGAACAAGGCTAAACAAAGGTTCGATAGAACAAAGGACTATTTCAGGAACGTCATTATTTCAACCATTGTATTTTTTATAATATTGACAATTGTTTCTTCGCATTATCTTATATCCTTTAACCGTACATCTCTCTTTAATACCGTCATAACATCGATAATATCTGTTGATGTTGCACTATATTCCTTTTTTATTCAATCAAACGCAAAGAGAATATTCATGTATTTCTGCTTCGTATTCGCAGTTGAAGCAGGCATCATAGTTTCAACGCTCCAGGGTTTATGGATGCTTGAAGTAATTTACCTTGCAGGTAGTTTCATCGGCTTATACCTGGGCTTACGTCGGATCAATAGATATGGCTTACGAGATTTTTTTGAGATGATCGTAAATTGAATAATCTAGGTGTGACGATGAGTTTTCCACTCAAGTTCATCGCATATGATACAGTATACTTGATTATTATCAGTGTTATTGTAGTCGCAGGAATTTTAATAACTGAAAAACTTGTCAAAAGATTGATCACGCGTTTCTCACAAAGAACAGCCCTGAAAAAGCATCTTGTGAATATTCTATTCTTTATTTCAAGGATCGTGATATACTCAGCTGGTTTAACCCTGATCCTCGACCTGTGGGGACTACCAACCGAATGGTTCATGGGGGTTTCAGCGCTGGGCGGCGCTGCCATCGGCTTCGCTTCCACACAGACCATCGGCAACTTCCTCGCCGGCCTCTATATTATGATCACTCGGCCATTCGAAGTCGATGACTACGTGAAGATCGGGGGCTCAGAGGGCGAGGTAAGAGAGATCACGCTGAACTATGTGAAAATATTCACTCCAACTTATACGATCACAGAGATCCCTAATCGAGTAGTTCTCAACAGCACTATTCAACGCTGTATGAGCGGGGATTCCATAGATTATTCGTTTCCGATGTCCTTTGCGGGCAGGGTCTACACAGCAAGCTGGGTACCGCTATCTGACCTGATTGATAAGATAGTGGAACCCAGTATTGAGGAGTTCTATACAGAGTACGGGAGAAATTTATCCAGGAAACCGGAGTATTCGGTGTCGGATGTCGCATTTCTCAACAGAACGCTGATGATACGGATGTTTCTCCCAAAAGGTAAAGCGAAGATTCTCTACGATACACAGCCCGAGTTGCAGAGGATGATTCTCAAACGTTTGGATGATTTCAGGATGGAGATGGAAGAGTAAAATGATCATACCCATAGCCAACTACGCCTTCGATGGGCCGCTTAAGTCGGTTAAGAAGATAGAGGACAGGCCAGGCGTTTTCGTAGTTGCATGCAAATTTATAGGTAAACACTACCTTCTCGACGTCGACCACTCCGATAAGGTGAAAACGGCGATACTTAGCCATGAGAGAAAAAAGTGTTGGAAGCTGTATCGTCGAGGCCTAATCAGGTACGCTGTCTTGTACACAGACGACAAGTCGGCTGAAGAGAGAAGAAGCCTGGAGAAGAGGATTCGCAAGAAGTACAAGACACTTCCGTGCGGAGGCTCCCCTGATGAATGAACTTAAGATCCAGAACGTAGTAGCAACTGCTAACATCAACCAGAGGCTGCATCTCCCATCACTATCAAAGGCCTATGTGAACACGGAGTACCAGCCCAGGAGGTTTCCGGGTCTCATCTTCAGACTGAAGCAACCGAAGACGACTACGCTGTTATTCAGTACAGGGAAGATGGTGTGCACCGGAGCTACATCGGAGCAGATGGCCCGGAACGCGGTTAAGAAAGTTGTCAAAGAGCTGAGGAAGGGTAAAATCATCCTCCGCTGGATGTCGAGGATCGCTATCCAGAACGTCGTCGCCACCGGGGACATTGGTAGCGGAGTAGACATTGAGGCGGCTGCAGACATCGTGGAGAACGTTATGTACGAGCCAGAGCAGTTTCCCGGCCTCATCTACAGGATGTCCGACCCTAAAGCGGTGATACTACTCTTTGCTAGCGGCAAATGCGTTATTACAGGCGCTAAAAGCGCCAATAAGGCCAAGGAAGCCCTTGATATTATTCAGGCTTTGCTGAGAGTACAGGGGTTAATATACCCGCGTTCTCGCGTTCACAGGACGAGAGAGATACCAATAGGGTAACCTGTCACCGTGGAAGCACATATTACAAGTGGGGAATATGAGACACTTCAGTAAACGAGACTGGACAGCCATCATCCTCCCTGCATTCATATGGGCTACCCTGAACTGGACAGTCTGCTCCGTATCACGGAATCTCATGCACCTTATCTTCTTTAGCGAAATTACTGGAGTCTCCCTCCTTATTTTGTCGATGTGGTTAGCCCAAAAGCCCGTGGTACCAACCCTGATGGGGCTGGCCTCGACAATCTTTATCCTCAGGTTGAGACCGGATAATATCTATATCCTTGGCTTCATGGCTACTTGCATTACATTCGAAGTCATAACAAGTGTAGTCGGATACCAGAACATCCTAAGCCGGAGCAGGGTTAACTTCATTATCGTTATCCTCATCTCGATCATCTCGACTGCAGCAGCCGGCTTCATCATCGGTAATCTCTTCATGATTGACTTAATATCTAAAATGGCCGTCAACATCCTAACATTTACTGCTCTCCATGGAATAGGTGGACTCATCGGCGGCGTACTTGGTATCACCATTGTTAGAGTTATAGAAGCCCTGTGTGTGGATAGAAAAAATGGGTTACAATCGGAGAATACCGTGTCCTGAATGCGGTGAGGAGTTAATTCTTCGCCGCATCTCCAACCTAAACGTCGTGGAGTACCGGGCTATCTGCAAGAGTTGCAGCTGGACCGGGTCTTTGAAGAATCTTCGATGTGGCGGATGCCATCATCGCAGCTTCTTCAAATGGACTGGGGAGAGATGGCGTTGTACCGTGTGTGGCCACATAAGGAGCGACCCTTCACCGCCTAAAGATAGAACTTGGCCTGTTAATAATACGTGACCTGCCACGAGTGACGGATATTCCACATTTTCTTTATAGACGAGTCTATAAAGGCTTCTTCACAGGTTCAAGTAGAGGGCGTGTGAGGAGATAGTTGATAGCAGTAAGGTCGTAAATTAGTGAAAAAGAGATAGCGACTACAATAACACGAACATAACACAGAGTCAATGAAGATGTAATAAAAATGTGGATGAATCGAGGGGTCGAGTGAAGTTCCAGACGGGATTGGCGCGCTTAACCCTCGCTAGCGATGGTTTGATAATCGCACATATACATTATCTGAGAAGACCAGAGTCTGGCATAACTCACGCTCAAGGTTAGCCTATGCACGCTCGTACGCGGTCCACGAGGTATTCCTGAAGACGAATATACTCACTATCGCTGATCCATCCCCCCCGCCGTATTTTCACTAACCCCGTCATCATCTGGACAAGAGCTTCCCGGCTATTTAGGAGGTTACGGCTCTCAGCCTCTTGCTGGTACAGGTTAGCGAGAACGGTTTTCCTCCCCAGTAATCTCACCGCCTTCGTCAGATACTTCTTCGTGAACGCTTTGTTGGGCTTAATGAGTATATTCATCTTGCTCTCCATGTTGTCCGCGCGCGCGCAGAGGAGGAAACACCTTTAGAGTTCCAAAGTAAGGATGAAGCGCCCAGAGGAGATAAGCAGAATGATTAGCTTGATTAACGGGCGCGTCGCCCTTATCTTTGAGGGCTCATACCTGACGGGGAAAGGAGGTGTCAGCGAGTGGTGTCACTCCCTAATCAGCGGGATGAAGGACACGTGCAGGTCAACATCTTCTCGATGCGCGCGCCCGGATGGAGAAGGCGTAGACGGAGGCGATAACATATGACTTCAGATATCTGGTTCGGGGCTCAGGTCCCTCCTGAGGGAAAGAACTTCGAGGAGATGAGGCAATTCTGCCTCAGGGCAGAGGCTCTTAAATATGACCTTTTCACGGTCACTGACCATTTTATGAATATGGCGAATCCCAATGGGCCTGACCGTCACCCCCTTGAATGCTGGACTACTCTTTCCGGCCTCGCCGCCGTCACCAACGAGATAAGGCTTGGTTCCCTAGTCTCCTGCTATGCCTACAGGAGGCCGGCGGTGCTGGCTAAGATGGCGACGACGGTCGACATCATATCAGGTGGAAGGCTCGTATTTGGCGTTGGAGCAGGCTGGCACGAGAAGGAGTTCAAGGGCTACCTTGGAAGGTTCCCACCCGCTCGGGAGAGGCTCAAAGGTCTGGAAGAGACCATTGAAATATGCAAGAAGATGTTCACCAGCGAGAGAACCACCTATCATGGCAAGACCTTCGACGTTGTTAACGTTCTCAACTCCCCACAACCTGTGCAGAGGCCCCCTCCAATCCTAATCGGCGGAGGAGGAGAGAGAAGGACCCTGAGGATAGTGGCGAAGCACGCCGACATAAGTCACTTCTTCGCCCAAGACTCGGAAACTCTGGAGAGGAAGTTATCTACCCTCAGGCATCACTGCGATGACTTTGGCAGGGACTACGATGAAATCAGGAAGGGAGTAGGAGTCAGGGTCGTCGTCGGCCTTGATGAGGAGGAATCGGAGTCCAGACTTAGGAGGGAAGCCGTAGTGCTAGGTACCACTGTTGGATACCTGCGAAACCTACTCGGGGACGCCTACGGGGCTCCGGAGAAGGTAGCAGGATTTCTGGAGGAGTACGTTGATAAGGGTGTAGGGCTGATAACTCCAGTCTTCCACTATCTGGACGACATCAAACTGTTCTCAGAGGAGGTAATACCTCTTCTAAAATAAGTGCGCACGTGCAAGGAGGTGAAATGATTTGAAGGGCACCATAAAAAGATGGCTAGGCGGTAGAGGCTACGGGTTCATAGAGCCGAAAGCCGGCGGAGATGACATCTTCGTCCACTTTTCGGATATAAAGGGGACACAGGAACCCAGAGAAGGACAGAGGGTTGAATTCGAAGTGCAGAGGGCGTATAAAGGACCTAGAGCCATCAACATCAAGATGATTGAGTCAATCAAGCAAGTCCCACATGCCTGACCAATGGGAAGATATGGCTCGGAAGAAGAGATGTCCAAAATGCGGTAGCAAGAAACTGGTAAAGAAGGGCAGAGAATGGAAGTGCAAGACCTGTGGCCACATCGGGTCAGGCAAGACTAAGAAATCCAGATCTAAGAAAGGCAAGGTGAGATTCTAAGTTTTGTCTCTCAGAGACATCGCGAACAAAAAACTGAAGCTAAAAAGATTCAGAAGGATCCTCGCCCGGAAGGAGGTCAGGCGTATGAAGAAGAAGGGGTATGACGCCGAGCGCGCGCGCCTACTATAAGAGGGGTCAGGTCGCGAAGCTACACGAGTTCCTAGAGATCCACAGGATATACCCGAGGAGGTTAGCCGTCCTCGCGGCCAAGTTCAAGTACAAGGGGTGGACCTTCGCCATCTCTGAGAAGGCAATCGACTACTCGCTGAGACTGGGACAGGGCATCAGCTTCAGGGACCTCGTGAAGAAGCTGCGCGCGGGCGAATTCAATAATTGATCTAAAATGGTTTTAATCCTTATTTTATGATATAAGGGCAATCATGGGACGCGCGCATCACTGCTTAAAGGTTACGAGCGCTAACCTACCAGAACTTCCACCAAGGTTTCTTCTTGACTGATATTTCTTCGACTGGCTCTTCCCTTTTCTCTTCCTCGCTAGGTTTCTCCTCGATTGGCTCCTCT
>DAOVCM010000099.1 GCA_030670015.1 Candidatus Bathyarchaeota archaeon | reverse complement strand
GCTCGTCCTGCAGGTCCGCGTAGAGACTCTGATCCAGATCACTGATTGAGACGTTCATACGGAAGGCAACTGTGCTGAGGACTCGTGTCCTGTCTTCAATTGAAACGATGACATTACCTGCTGCCTCCTCGAAAACAGCTCTCCTTACCTCCAGGGGGTCGATAACTGCACGGCTTTGAAAGACACAGCGCTCCTCTAGGACAGCTGTGAGTCCCCTGACAAGCTTATAATCGAAACCGAGCTCCTCACATCCTTTCAAAGCTTTTTTAAGCTCACCACGAGTCCTGTCGATGTGTTCCTTGTGAACTGAAACGAGGGTCTTGGTCAGGCTCAAGTCGTCCCTGGAAGCGTATTGCAGGCGGATCATCCCCTTTCGCCTCCTAGCCCTGACAAAATCCGAGGGCAGCATCAACCCTTCTTCCGCCTCCTGCTCAGCCGAGTCTCTGCTGTTCCTTGAGAGACCAACTCCACCATCTTCGCCTGTTTTCCCTCTGTCTTCCTTAGAACCCTGCCCAGACGCTGGATGAACTGTCGACTGCTCCCCGTACCACTCAGAATGACTGCTAGGGAGGCGTCCGGCACGTTGACGCCCTCGTCGAGAACTTGGCTGGTCACGATACTCCTGTACCGACCGGATCTGAACCTCTGGAGAATCTCAGTCCGCTCCTCCTTTGGAGTCTGATGGGTTATAGCCGGTATCAACATTTCATGGCTGATCCTGTAAACAAGTTTGTTGTGCCTGGTGAACACGAGGGCCTTATCATTGGGATTCGACTCCAGAAGTGTCTTCAGGTACTCGATCTTTGTGGAGGAGTTGAGGGCGATGTCCATAGCTCTGTTCCTCGCTAGGAGTGCCCTTCTCGCCTCCGGGTTCCGCCCAGTTCGCATCACGAACCGCTGGTAGTCCCGTGCACTCCGTATCCGAATGCCGCGGCTTCGAAGAAAATCCCTGTACTGGGAGTATCGTGTGTCGTACTCCCACTGTTCCTCAGGCGATAAAGGGACAGGGACTGTCTGGATGGTGTAATCGGCGAGATGGACACCTGAGAGGTCGTCGACCGCCATCTCATAGACCTTCTCCCCGACAAGCTTCATCATGGAGATGTGACCCCCATCCTCACGCACCAGAGTTGCTGTCAATCCCATTCTGTGGGGCGCAACGTACATCAAGCCAATACGCCGGTAACTCGCGGCTGCAAGATGGTGAACCTCGTCTAGAATTAGAAAGCCGAACAGGTTGCCAAGCTGTTGAGCCCTCAAACTGGCGGAATCATAGGTCGAAACGGTTATCGGCCTCACCTCAGTGCTGCCACCACCGAGGATGCCAACGTCAACCCCGAATTCTTCCTCAAGTTGGAGGCTCCACTGTTCAACTAGGACAAGGGTCGGTACTACAATCAGGGTCGCCTCACCGAGTTCCTCAATTGCCTTCAGTGCTACTACAGTCTTACCGGCGCCAGTAGGGAGGACGATAATCCCCCACCGCTCCGCCGCCCTCCAAGCCTCCAGAGCCTCTTCCTGGTAGTCCCTGAGTATGATGTCCGATGAAAGCTCAGGACACGGCAAGCCTTTGTACGCATCATCCCGGTATTCAAGGCCACTCCTCTCAAGGTGCTCAGTGATCTCAACGTAACGGAAGGCAGGTGCCCTGTACGAATCCGTCCTAGCGTCGTATCTACCATGGGGAATGGGTCCACCGACCGCCACCAAGCTGCCCTTGTCAAAGTTGAGGACAATCAACCCAAACCGCTCAAGTCTCAGGAGAATCTTACCTTCGTAGTGAATAAATCTGTCTAGTTTAGAGCACTATCACTGTAGGTTCCTGTTTGCTAGGCCAACACCCTTACATCTTAGCAGAGCTGTTCCATCTGGCTTTTCCTCCACATCAAACTTCACACCAGTGAAAATACGGGCGAGTTCAATGGCAGTCAATGTATGTGAGGTCAACCTGCTAGTCGTGAACATCGATTCACCCGATGCGAGGGTACACCAGAGAACAAGGTTATCCGCCGTGTATAGGTCAACCGCTGCATTGGAACCCAACTGGTCTACCAGGGAATGGGAGGCCTCTGCGCCTACCCTCTCCGCTGGCTTCCCCCTCTCACCTAAGGCACTCGTCCCCATGAACATCATTGGCTCTGACTCCACCCAGAGGTTTATTACACTACCCGGTGAACGAGGCTCCGCACCTCCACTCGCCACATTTACGGAGATCCCAGCCTCGTAGCCGGCATCCTCTAGCACAGCCTTCGCCGACCTCGCCTGCCTCTCCGCCACGTGTCGAGGAAGCCTACCGCAGAGGGAGATTCCCCCCACAAACTTGGCATCACCCGTCGACTTTACCTTTAGAGGATGGAGCTCCCTAATGGGATTAATATTGACCTCAACGATGCCGCCCCCACGAGGGTAGAACCCCTCCCGGCGGACAGTTAGCCCTCCTTGGAACCCCATCTGTCTGAGAGCCTCCCAAACAACTCTGTCCAGTATTCGAACTGGGGGGGACCATCTTACCGCCGTTCCTCCCGTGACCCTGAGTTTTACCGGCGAATCCGCGAAGGCAGCTACAGGGGCAACACACTGAAGGAGGAGGCTGATGCTGCCGGCTGTACCGATGTCTAACTCGTAGGTTCCACCCCTAGGAATGCTCGGTTTGAACTCCACCTCCATCGAGTTGAGGCTGAGACCCTTGTAGTCCGCTCTGCACATCTCAGTAACCGCCCTAAGGGTGGTAAGATGCTGGGGCTTCAGCCCGGGTGAACGCCTCCCGGCTCTGATATTGCTAACCCTCACTGGAACACTCATCACCGCGCCGTAGGTAACAGCCATCCGTAGGAGCTGGCCGCCCCCCTCCATCATGGAGCCGTCCACCTCGATCAAGGAGTGACCCCTCAAGCCTCTGAGCCGTTGCAGAATCTAGTAACATAGTTGACTGCAACGCGACCTGCCTCAGTCAGTAAATCCCGTTCGATGTTGGGAACTCCACACACAAGTATCAACGCGTTCCGCGTATTCAAGGTGATTTTACATACGTCGGCGTCCCGATAGGGATATACAGCTATTAGCTTCTCCCCGTCTTCAACCACTGCTTCACCTCCCATGAGAATAACCGGGCGACCCATGCCAATTCCAAGGAACTCCTCCCCCGGAACAGCTTCACGCATGAGCATCTCATCCACGAGGCCGTCCTCGTCGAAGGCGGCTAGAGGTATCGTTGTCTCTATGGAGGCGAGGTTGTAAGCGTCAACGAGAGTGTTGATCACCGGCAGCCTCCGACCACGGAGCACACGTCTTATCAAAGCCTCAGCTGCAGGCCGCGTTTTAGTTGGGTCAACTCCCACCCGCCAGAAGAAATCACGGTAAGCCCTGAAGACCGGATGCTCCCTCAACTGGTCCAGCGTCCATCTGCTTCGGCTTCGCTCCACGATCTCGGATTTGAACCCCTCCAGCCCAGAGTGCTTGCGCTCTACGGAGACCCTCCTCACTCGGACGATTTGAGCGCTTAGCCCTGGAAACTTAGAGCTAAGCCCTGAGTCAATCTTCAATAACACCTCGTGTCCAACCTCAACATCAGAATTGACTGATTTAACGTCTTCTCTTGTTTACCGTGTCGGTCTTAGCCAGGTCTCTGATCCGTGCGTCCCCGTCTATTTTCTTCACGTACTGGTAGACCTCAGGGGGTACGAGGTCACCCCATTCCTCGTCCATGAGGATCCTCCGCCTGATCTCCGTCGCCTCGAACTGCTTCCGCATGTGCAGCTCTATACCCCTCACCTTGTACCCCGCCTCGATTAGAAGCCGCCTTGTCAACGGTTGATTCGTATAAACGATATCGAAATGCGGCGTCTGGGATTCAACTTGGGAGACCCAAACCCTGTGCGCCGGTGCATCTGGGATGGGAATGAGCATATACCTGTTCCTATCAACGCCAGCAGCATCAAGAGCGCATTTTATCATCTCAAGGCGCTCCCCCGCGGTGAATGGATTATCCGGCTCGTGGCTCATCTGAGCACTGCCCACGACTATCAAAAGCTCATCAGCCTCCTTCAGGATAGCCCTCACTGCATGAAGGTGCCCGTTATGGAAAGGCTGAAACCTACCGACGAAGAGCGCGCGCTTCAACATACATCACAACCCAAATACTTGTTCAAATGAATGCAACGTCGAATATTTAATGTGTTTCTCAGTCTTTAAAACAGAAACTTCAAAGACCCGACGGCAGTCTTGAGTACAATATGGCAGGTTCCACGGAAACATCTATATCTTCCAGATCAAGATAGGGTGAGTTAAATAAAACGTGAGATCGTTAACCGAAGTAACCACAAGCGGAGGAAGATATCTGTGGCCGAAGAGAGAGAACTCAAGTTGCTTCATTTAAGATGGGAGGACATCCAGTCCCTTGCCGAGAAGGTGGCGGAGCGTGTAAAGGAGAGTAATTTCAGGCCTGACGTGATAGTCGCTGTCAGCCGCGGCGGCTTCGACCCTGCTCGGATCCTCTGTGATCAGCTCAGCATCCAGCGGCTTGCCAGCGTTCAGATCGAGTACTACACAAGTGTAAAACAGACCAAACGTGAACCTAAGATTATCTTCCCGCTCAACGCAGATGTGTCTGGGCTGAAAGTGCTTGTCGTCGACGACGTATCTGACACGGGAACCTCGCTAAAGATGGCAATGGAACACGTTACGGAGCAAAGCGTCTCAGAAGTGAGGGTCGCAACCCTCCACATCAAACCATGGACCTCCTTCAGACCTAACTACTTCGCAGAGGAGGTCGACGCATGGATCGTCTACCCGTGGGA
>DAOVCM010000231.1 GCA_030670015.1 Candidatus Bathyarchaeota archaeon | reverse complement strand
GGGTTGAGCTTTGCGTATGTGCCGGAACTGAAGCCGTATACAAGATCCTTGTCACCTGCTCGCATGATCTTCAGGTTGGATGGAAACTGTAGGTTAAGGACATCTCCCTTCAGCAACTCAAGGCCTCCGTTCCTCATACTGAAGTTAAGCACGGCCCTTGATCCGCATTTAATAATGTCCAGCAGGTGCCGTTCCGTGACAGGAAGCACCTTCGACTTCCCCGTTGTCCCCCTGGTCATCACCCATGTCTTTGGCTCCTCAACTAGAAAGGCTCTGTAGTCCCCTGACTTAACCCTCTCTAGCCAGGGTATCAGGTCTTCATAGGAGACCGTCGGAAATCTTTCCCTGTACTCTTTTATGGTTGAGACTGATTCTGCGCCTAGGCTCTGACCGTACTCAGTCTTAGCGTAATCCTCCAGCATGCTCTGCAGTACCTTCTCCTGATAGATCTGAGGGTCCTTGATCGAGGCCTCCCAGGATGCGAGGGTTCTGTTTATGTGGTCTAAAGCGTCTTTGAACATGATGGATGTATTTTATTAATTCCTTATCTCCTTCT
Organism: Candidatus Bathyarchaeota archaeon; assembly: GCA_030670015.1. Taxonomy (GTDB): domain Archaea; phylum Thermoproteota; class Bathyarchaeia; order TCS64; family TCS64; genus DAOVCM01. The sequence continues at coordinate 2,187 of DAOVCM010000231.1, read as the reverse complement.
TTAGGTTTCATCTCCCACACTATCTGCTAATGTAAATTAGGAGATTGCCTCATTGTTTTACTGGTTGCGATATAAAATCTGTAATAGGCCTTCAAGATATTATAGAAAATATTCAGGAAACCTTTTTGAAGCGCCCCACCTGCTAGAGATGATACCCTCCACACGAAGGGGCTATATCAGGGAAAGACAATAAAGGTAGTGATAGTGATGGAGAAGGACTACAGGAGCCTGCTCGACAGAGCTTATGCTGAGCTGCCTGAACATGTTGAGGCATATACGAGGTGGACTGTACCTAGGCCGTATGTGAGATCCGTGGGTAGGCGCACAGTCATCATGAACTTCAAGGAGATCGCCGACGAGCTGAGGAGAGACCCAGAGCATCTGCTCAAGTTCCTCTCCGGGGAGATGGCCACCCTCACCAACTTCGACGGAGTTCGCGCCATTTTCAAGGGTAGGTTCAGATCCGATTCCATCCGAAACCTGCTTGAAGTGTACACAAAAAAGTATGTCGTCTGCCCCGTGTGCAAGCGGCCCGACACTCGGATCGTGAGGGAAAAACGACTTTGGTTCCTCCAGTGCGAGGCCTGCGGCGCCAAGTCGTCCATAGGCACCAAGTGAGAAGTGGATGAGCGAGGTCTACATCAGGTCCACCCGCCACGGCAGAGACACAATTGTAGCTGTCTGTGATGCAGATATCCTTGGAGAGACCCTTGAGGGCGGGCGGGTCCCCTTTAAGGTGAGTAAACGGTTCTATGGAGGCACTCTAGCAAGCTTGGACGAGGCCCTCAACGCTATGCGTAAGGCAACAATTTGTAATATCGTCGGTAAGCGTATCGTGGAGGCAGCCATCAAAAAACGGATGGTCCAGAAGACAGCTGTCATCTACATTGGCGACATACCCCATGCACAGTTGGTCATCCTTTAACCACACGGGAAAACCTCCTTATACCCGATGTGAGGTATTCGTATCGGTGACATTTTGGTCGATTACAAGGTAAAAGACATAGGATTAGCCGATAAGGGAGAACTCCTAATCGAGTGGGCTCAGGCCCACATGCCCGTCCTCAACCTGATACGGAGGCGCTTCGAAGAGGAGAAGCCCCTAGAAGGCGCAAAAATAGGCGCCTGTCTCCACGCGACTAAGGAGACAGCAGTCCTTGTCAGGACCCTTGAAGCGGCTGGAGCTGAGGTGTTCCTGTGCGGCTCCAACCCACTGTCGACAACGGATGAGGTTGTCGCAGCCTTGGCCAGTGAGGGGACGCAGGTCTACGCATGGCGGGGGCAGACCATGGATGAGTACTACTGGTGCATCAACAAGGTGCTCGACAACAAACCTGTTATCACCATGGACGACGGTGCCGACCTAGTAAGTACAATCCACTCAAGCAGGACAGATGTCATGGACGGCGTGAAGGGCGGCTCCGAGGAGACAACCACAGGGGTGATACGGTTGAGGGCTATGGAAGCCGACGGGGCGCTGATGTACCCCATAATAGCTGTGAACGACACCGACACGAAGCACATGTTTGACAACAGATACGGGACGGGGCAGAGCACCATCGATGGCATCCTCCGTGCTACTGCGATACTGCTCGCTGGGAAGACCTTTGTAGTAGGAGGTTACGGCTGGTGCGCCAGGGGAGTCGCCTTCAGGGCAAGAGGCATGGGGGCCAACGTAGTGGTGACCGAGGTCAACCCGCTTAGAGCGCTGGAGGCGGTGATGGACGGCTTCCGGGTCATGCCCATGAAGGAGGCAGCTAGCATAGGTGACATATTCGTAACGTCGACAGGGGACATCAGCGTCATCGATAGTGACCACATGAAGCTGATGAAGGATGGCGCCATCATGGCCAACGCAGGCCACTTCAACGTGGAGATAAACATCCCCGCCCTTGAGGAGATGTCGACAGGAAAGCGGAGGCTGAGGCCTAGCCTAGACGAGTATCTGACGAAGGACGGGCGCAGGCTCTATCTGCTGGCAGAGGGGCGACTGGTCAACCTCGCCGCAGCGGAGGGCCACCCCAGCGAGGTGATGGACATGAGCTTCGCTGATCAATCTCTCGTCGCTGAATGGCTTTGGAAGGTCGAGAAGCTGGAGCCCAAGGTCTACGATGTTCCCGAGGATATCGATAAAACGGTCGCAAGGATGAAGCTGGAAGGTATGGGCATCGTAATCGATGAGCTTAC
>DAOVCM010000162.1 GCA_030670015.1 Candidatus Bathyarchaeota archaeon | reverse complement strand
AATGCTCTGAGTGCTCAACGGACCATATTTGTGTCCGGCGTCATCCACGTCTAGGAGTTGTACCCAGAGGAGGTCGACATTATCCCTGATGGCCTCAACTGCGAGGGTGCTTAATTCATCATCTGTGTTAGACTCGGCTATACCTGGACGGTCGGCGAAGGGAGAGATGAGGATGCCGAGGCTGCTCGCTGCGCGGGCCGCCGTCGCCGAGGTTCTGCCGTTCTCCCTAAGTACATCGAAGATCGTCTCTAACCTGAGTTCCTGTGTACGGTCAGTGATTCTGTGGGCACTTGGGCTTGCGCCTGTCAGCATGGTCGCGAAGTTGACGGGGGTTATAGTTGGCATCACCGATCTCATGTAGATGAGATGCTTATTTGCTATGGCGTTGAAGGTTGGTGTAACCTGTTTAGCAGCTGTCCAAGTGGATATGCCGAGGGCGTCGATAACCACCACTGCGAGCCTGGCTGGCGACTCCATAGTCCCGATTACCTCCTTGATTGGCTCTTTTTCGACCGAATTGGGAGGCCGTACTCCCAGGATGTTGCAGACAGTCGGCGCCACATGCCGCATATCGTATTCATCAGACATGTTTCTTCTTAGAGGAATGGGTAACATTCAGATAAGAAACCTGCTATTAAATCCGTCTGGTATCGATGAAACAGCCTACGGAACAGATTATGGGTTGGGTCCTTGCCTGCTCTTTAAACTTAACTTAGGATTTATATCGGACTTCATCCCTTTTAGTGAGGATACGCTAGTGACGATGGAAGAGGAACCTGTATCTAAGGTCACGTTCAGTGAAAACGTAGATTTCAAATTCACGGTGGCATACGAGGCTTTCTCCAAATTATATGACGCGGTGAATAACCCAGAGAATAAGCGTAAGCTGAATGATATTATAACTGAGTTGTTCAATAAGGAGATCAGCTACCCCCGTTTCTACAATGATATCAACCAGTTTAAAGGAGAACCTTCAAGTCGAGAGTTTCGAAGGGTGAGGATTAAAGGTCAGAGGAAACGAGCTTACAGACGTGATCAACAAGAGAAGGACCGAATCAAACGGCATAGAAGGTGAAATAACTTTCTCAAGAACGTATGTTATAACGCCTTTCCTGCTCTAGGTTATAACCTGCTTGTTAGTTAGTAATATTACCTTGAGTAGACCACAGGGTTCAGAGTTCGGTTTTTTCTATAAAGATTAACTTTACAATGCTCTGATTCTATGTGTGTCTCAATTGTAATATGGATCTGTTGTACAAGTGTGGTGTATCGAGTATCCTCTGCTTATTGATGTGGATTCATGAACCGAAGCTATTATCAGTCAACTTGTAGACGAACAAATTATACGTTTAATCTTCATAGGTAATACAGTATGAGGAAGGGGCTGCCGAGTTACGAGGAAGTCGTGAACGAGGCGCTGGATGTCTTCAAGCAGTATGATACAGCCCTCACGCTTCGCCAGCTATACTACCGGTTAGTATCCAGGCTTCTCTTCGGAAACACTATCAATAACTACAAACGGCTCAGCCGTATCATGGTTAAAGCCCGTGAGACGGGGGATGTTCCCGTCAATTGCCTTGAGGACAGGAGCCGACGGGTGCTAGGCCGGGGTGACACGGGTTACAAGTCTGCGAGGCAGTTCCTCAAGAGAAGGTTCACGAGTCTTCAGGAGAGTTATAAGGATTTCAGGATGCCAATGTGGGAGGACCAGCCGTACCATCTCCTCATAAGTTTGGAAAAGGATGCCCTGAGCAGGCTTGTGAGTGAGGAAGCCAACAAGTACTATATTCGTACTTTCCCGACCCGAGGCTACCCCAGCTTCACGTATGTCCGAAGCATGGCCACCTACATCCGCAACAGGCTGAAAGGGAAGCCCACCTCCGTGCTCTACTTCGGCGACTTCGATCCCAGCGGCGTCGATATTGAACGTGACCTATCTGAGAGGCTTCAGAAGTACAACGCCGGCGACTTCAAGGTCAAGAGAATAGCCCTCACCCACGAACAGATTAGAAACTACTCGCTGCCGCCTATGCCAGTTAAGAAGAGCGATGTCCGCACAGCCAAGTTTGTCGCCACTTATGGTGAAGAGGCTGTCGAACTCGATGCCTTGGATCCAAAAACGCTAAAATTGCTCGTGCACCAGTCAATTATGGAATATATAGATTTTAAGGCGTGGAAGAAAAAGGAAGAGGAGATCAATAACCTCCAAAAATGGATTAAACAAAAATTGGAAGACATTGAGGATTTATTGATAGTTAAATGATATATAGAGTTGTTTTTACTTATCTAAATAAACGCTGTTCAATCCGATTGGATGGTTAGATGATGACATATTACAAAAACATAGCTACCCCTATTAATAGCACAGTTTAAGCAGCACTATCCTCTGCCAACATGAGATGTGAATGGAAAAAGGGTCTCATATTACGATTCTCCTGTATCCAAAGGACTGTTAGAACTGGGGGTTCTCCAGTAACCTATCTATCGCTTCGTCGCTATAGCTGAGCAGGTGGCCTAACCTTCTGGCTATCTCAATCTCGATCTCATTGTTTAGTAATCCGGCTTCTGCGTGCTTATTCTTGTACTCCTTCAACTCCTTGTACCCGTCTATTGTTGCCTGCTCCGCTGCGAGGTGTATCACGGTTTTTCCCGTGGTATAACTGGGGTTGAAAAGCTTCGTAGTAAGAAAGTCGTCGTCTACGTTCAAGACCAGATTGAACTCGTCAGCTATGAGCTGTACCTCGTCTCTGATATCTTCAAACTGAGCCTTCGTCAGGGCGGGGCTGAGGGCGAGGCGTTTACAGCCGAAGGCCACAACTTCCGCGAAGGCGAAGATAACTCCCAGATTGTAGGATCTCCTATCTAAGGTTGAGGAATCGAATTTCTCATCTTTTACAGTTTCCTCTACTCTTGTTGGTGTTCTTTTATCGGTCATACCTTGTAGGGTATTCCGAGGGATTTTAACTGTTTTCGCCTGATAACATCTGGTTGATTTATCGGAGGATTAGTTTTTAGCATAGTATTTGCGACTTTACTGTTATGGTTTTTTAACATGCACTTTACGTGGGAAAAAGAGGGGGGTGAAGGTGGTTTTAGTTTCTCTCGTGGGTGAATGCGTATGCGACGTTAGCTCCTGTCTGGACTGCCTGCAGTCCTCCTGATGTGCCCAGGGACTGGCCGCAGGGGTAGGCCCAGACGTATCCATCCACGGGCATCTTGACCTCCTCGATGATGTCGCCGTATAGGTCGTAGATCTCGGCGAGAACCTCTCCCCTTTTGATGGCTTCGCCCGGCTTCTTGAGGAGGCGTATTAGGCCGCCTCTATTGGCGCGGATGATTCCGTGGAACCTGTTGACGCCGTGTACTATAGGTATCCCCTCTGGGGTCTCGGAGTTGCCGTCGATCATGTCAAAGGCCTTCATTATGTTGAGGACTCCCCTGATCCCGGCACTCGTGGAGGGCTCGGAGATCCACCTGCCGTCAATTAATTCCTCAAGGATGACCGGGATCCCGTTCTTCGCCGCTAGGTTGCCGAGGGTTGGAGGGGCGTCGTCACTCAGAGGCGTGTCTGAGACGATGGTTGTGACT
>DAOVCM010000076.1 GCA_030670015.1 Candidatus Bathyarchaeota archaeon | reverse complement strand
GAAGGACTTCAACTTCGCAAGGTCCTACGGCAACTACCTCAGCCGCCCCCTCACCGGGTCGATGATTCGAAAAAGAAGAGCAGAGCAGCTCCTAGAAGAGCATGAGGGCAAGATAACCCCCGAGATCATGAAGGAGATACTCAGAGACCACCTGGAAGGAACCCTCCTCAAGTCGTTCTGGGCGCCTGGAGAGAACTTCTACAGTTCAATATGCTGCCACGAGCGGCCCTGGGGAGGTGGACAGACCGCCGCCAGCATGGTAGTGGAACTTAGGAGAGATATGCCCGACCTCCTGAAGGCGCAGTGCCTAGCCAGCATGACCGCCCCCTGCACCAGCGTCTTCATACCTTTCTACCCCAAAGGAGTGAAAGTCCCCGAAAAACTGTCGATGGCTGAAAAAACGTACTCGGAGGAATCCCCGTGGTGGACCTTCAAAAAGCTTCAGAGGCACACGGAGAGAAACTACCCCCTCATGGGACCGATCACCAGAAAGTTCTGGAGGGACACCGAGAGGAGAATAACAGAACAGCGCTCCATGGTTGAGCGTGAGGCCCTACGGCTGATCGAGGAGGGCGAGGAGGCTAGAGCTGCTGAAGCCCTCCAGAGATTTGTCAACGTCTGCTCTGAGAACGCCGTCATGCGGGCAAGGAAGCTAGAGAGCCTTCTCTACGACATTGAAGAGGCGGCACCCAAATACAGAGACATCCGACTAGAGTTCCTAGATTCACTGAACGAGGAAGCCAAAATCCAGATCTGACGCGCGCGCCAGCCTGAAACATAAGACGTTATTAGAGCTCAGAAGGTCCAATAACACATCACCTTCAAACACTGCAACCTAACTTCATAAACTCATAATTCTAATGTGCACAACTCTTATGTGTAATTTAAATATGAATTTGTTTCACACCAATTATGGGTATAAAATGTTAGGTCGACATTTTTTTATTTTAATCCGTCTTAATTTTGCTTGTTTACCATGTTAGCTACATTTCTGATATACTCGAAGAATTTTGTGTTGAATTGATTGAATTGCTTCTCGTTTATTGGTTTAAGTAATAGGTCTTTTTCATCGCCCCATTTGAATAGGCTCTTTGATTCGATAAGTGGTTTCTTCGCAAGGATGTTCCTACGATATTTTCTGTAAAGTTTCAGAGCAAAATCCGTTTTTTCTTTGATACAATCTGTGTATTCTTCAGCGTTAATACCAAACATTTTGTTGATGAGATAGATGTCTACGAAGTCCCGAGCCTTCACGCCAACCCTTGTGAGTATTGCTCTCACCTTTTCGCAGAGTATCTCTCGGACATCATAAACCATGAAGGGAATTGGGTTGAAATATTCTCTGTACTCAGGGAATAAAAGCTCAATCTCCCTACTTCCGTTCGAGATAAGGCTTTTTAGTTCACCCTCATCTTCGGGAAAGCAGAGTTTTTCAACGAAGTTGATCTGAACCTTCACGAAGCCCCTCCGGTTCAGTACGTCAGAGTCGTACCAAAGTTTGAATGTGCACGCCTTGTTCCCTCCACCCAGCTCAACATATTCTCTATTTCCCTTTTCACATCTAAAGTCTAGCCCCCTATTTTCTGCCACATCCTCAAAGACCCCACCAGTCCTGTCGATGACTTCAGAGAGGTGCCGTCTTACACGTTTCTGAGTCAGACCCGTGAAGATTTCTTGACCTCTCCAAGTGAAGTCGATGTCCTCCGAGAATCGGAAGTATCCCAGATAATGTTTAATGAGGCAGGTACCTCCTTTGAGGAGAAACTTACCGGAAACATATTCATCACGGGAGATGTCAAGGAGAACCTGATGGAGGATAAGGTCCTTCTCTATCAGGTCTCGCCTATTAATCTGCAGCATCTTACTGACGGTTTCCACGAACTCCCGTCTCATTCCAGCACCTTCTCAAGGGTCTTTTCAGCCGCGTTGGGATAATGAATGGCGTATTCTCTGATCCTGTCTAAGGAAATGTTCTCCACCCACTCCGAAACATCAAGTATTATCCTCTCCTCAGGAACGCCATTATACCTCCAGATGTAGATGAAGTCGAGAACAGTCTTCTCAAGGTCAGAGTACCTCAAGCCGCTCTCGTCCTTGATCACACCAAAATTAAATAGACTCGACTTTATTTTTCTGAATCTGAACTTGTAGCCGTCGACAGTTATGGGATTCTGCCTGAATATTTTATCGTTCAAAACCTCCTCCGTCGTAAAGTGTTCATGGGTCATGTTGTTCAATTTCAATGCGCTATTCAACCCGTAATACCATTTGTCCACATCCTTCAGTCTCAAGCCATTCGACACTAGTTGAAGGTGATTATACCGTCTCCTCCCCAGCTCTACCTCTTCGAGAGATCTCAGGTAGAAGACACCCCTGAAGATCCTGACTAAATAGCCGCGTGAAATGAAGTATCGAACAACCGTCTTATAGCTGACACCGAACTCAACGCAATACCCTTTAAGCTCTTTTGAGGTGATGAACTCCCTTCTTTCAAGACGGAGCCTCCGAAGCAGGAGGGTCAGAGTCATTTATATCACTATGTCATACAAAATGTGAGATTATGATATAAATCATTATGTACGTCAGTGGAAACCCGATTCATACAAAACAAACATTCAGTCAGCACGGGGTCCTTATCCATAAAAAATCAATAACCGCTTCATAGGGAAAAGACTAGTTTTCAAACCATTGCGTCACTTAACTCAACCAGATCTAATATTACATCACCAGCAACGCGCGAGAGACTAGCTGGAGCGAACATGTCTTCAACTGCATAGATGAGATCCTCGACGAGTACTACATCGGCTACTATACCGCCCTTAGCTACGGGAATATAACCGAACAGATCACCTACACCGTCTTCATAGCTACAACGAAGAGGAAGAGAAAATTCACCTACAACAAGACGGTTCCCATCCACTTTGTAACCATAAACACCCATAAATCATTACTCAAGGATTAGCAAGCGTCTAGTGAACAAGTATCAAAGATTTTACCAGTTAATTATTTTCAAGCTTGCGCGCTCGACACGCTCGTGTAAACTCTAAATATTCAATGGCACTGTACGACAAACAAGTTTATAAATTTGTGTGACACGTTGTAAACGATGTGAATCGGCTGTGTCTGAAACTTTTTCGGTGCGTATGCCACAGGAGCTTAAGGAGAAGATGAAGAGGCGCAACGTAGAGTGGAGTGAGGAGATTCGAAGATTCATTGAGGAGAGGGTTAAACGCCTGGAGTTGATAGAGGCGATTGAATCTGCTGGTTCTAGGGCTGAGAAGAGACGAGTTAAGGTGGATTCAACAGTGCTGATCAGGGAGGACAGAGAACAGTGAGCTTCGTGTTAGACTCTAACATTCTTGTGAAACTTGTTGTAACGGAACCTGGTTCCGAACAAGCCCGAACAACGGTAACAAGGTTTCTGGAGAGAGGATGCTCCCTCTACACCGTGGATTTAGCCCTAGCTGAAAGCTTGAACGCCCTCTGGAAACACGCCAAGATACATGAAGATCTGGAGACGGAGGATGCTAAGTCAGCGGCTCAAGATCTGAATGAAATATATGATAAACTGAACGTTCTAACAACCTTGGAGCTCTCTGAACAAGCTTTAGACATCGCTTTAACCAAAAACATTACAGTATATGATTCCCTCTTCATAAGTGCAGCCAGAAAACTAAAAGCCTCATTATATACTGCGGACCAGAAACTCCATAACATATCGGAGAATATAGCAACCTCCAAAAGTCTTAAACTCCCATAACTCGCGCGCCAACGTGTTACAAAAATAAGTTTTTATTAACAAATCTTACAATACTCACGTATAGACTTCTATCCTCAAACATGTTGTTTACATAAGATTTTAAATTATGAAAGCCCTTCACAATTTACTTTAAAAACTTGCGCGAGAGAATGATTTAAGAAAATAAATTCATCTTTTCAGCTCTAACAATTCCGGATATAGCTTTATAATCCCTTTAGCTACAATAATCCCTTCATCAGATAAGTAGTACTTCCCTTCGCGCGCGCGAATGATTTGGCCCTGTTTTTCCAGCTTCTCCACCATATCCATTTTGTCAAGATGTTCGATATCTTCAGGATTAAACGCTTCCTTTATATATAGATAGACAAGGATCTCTTCCTCTCTGGACGGTGTCGGAAAGTATAATGTCCTGATAACGAATTTTTGCAACTTTTCTGGAAGGCTAAATAATCCACTTTTCTCAGTTAGTTGGACTGCGATCATCCCCGGTGTTTTGTTAACTATCAATTTGTTCTTCTCGAAGTAGTCTTGGATGGTTAGGAGGCAATTTAAAGACTTTTCAATTGTTCTTTGGTTCAACCCTGACTCTCTGGATAACTGGCTTACGGAGAAGATATCTCCGTTTATTAAAGTGTCCAACGTAATCTTTACGGCTTCTGGAAAGCTTGTACGCGTTCTCTCATTTGACATAGGGCTACATAACATTTGCGAACAATTATATAAGAATATTTGTATAGTTATACAAAAGGTTAATAACACCTTCGCCGGAACTATCTTCGGAAATGGTCTTAAAAGATTATGAAGATGAAATTTTAATTAAAATGTATGATAATAGCCTTATTGGCTATAACTACAAACCAATACAGACCATTGCATCAAAAATAAATTGGATGGAAATCCAGTATAAATACGGAGTTAATCCAAAATTTCGAAGAGTCCTAAGACATCTATCAAATAAAGGTTATGTGAATCTTCATGGGAAAAGCGGAAACACCGCGTCACTAACAAGACTCGGCGTGGCATATGTACTGGGTAAACAGTCGCAAAAATATGCTTCAAACCAATAAATCTCAATACTGAAAACCAAGATCACGTGCGCTAACAGGACTTCAAAATTAATAATACTACCTCTACAATACGCTAGTAAAGTGGAGACGCTAATCTTGAAGACAATTAGTTTGAGGCTTCCATCCTTAAGCTTGTCGTTTGTTTAAAATTATGAAGCCAGATAAGCCCTATATAATTGATGTTACGAATTGGTGTGCGAATTTTTTTTAAGCCCGTAGCAATGTTTACATATGCGGATTATAGGGGATATAGGGAATATGAGCACTATATCGATTAAGGAGGATGTAAAGGAGGAGTTACTGAAGTTCGCCTCCGAGCTCCAGATAAGGATGAGGCGAAGAGTCGACTACAACGAGGCTATACACCATCTGTTGATGCGGAGAAGAAAACACCCCACCCTCCTCAGGGAAGCGTGCGCCACGATGCCTGGCGTCCACGATGCGAGAAGAACTCTGGCAGAGGAGAGAAAGAGGGATGATGAGAGAGCTGAAAGGCGCCTACGCCACTGACACCAGCACCTTGATCGAACTCGTCTACGGAACGCCCCTAGGAGAAACGTTGAGAGACGCAATGCTGGACGAAACCATAGAATTAATCACACATGAACTGGCAATAACCGAGCTGAGATACATACTCTGCCGGAAAATAGGGAAGGAGAAAGGCAAGGCCCGCGTGGAGAAACTC
>DAOVCM010000102.1 GCA_030670015.1 Candidatus Bathyarchaeota archaeon | reverse complement strand
GATGAGCCAGGGTTGAAGCGCTTCACTCTCACTGAGAAAGGGAGCATACTTCTAGAGGAACATAGGAAACGGAGAGATATCTTCAGGAAGAAGTATCACTCCATAAGGCAGATGTGGCTGAGAATCTACGAAGAGATGGATGATGAGCTCTATCAGGCAAACTTGAAGCTCCTTGAAGCGATTGAGGGGATCAGTGCGATGCTAAAAGGTGAAAACATTAGAGCGTCTGAGAAGGTGCAATCTATCTTGAAGAAAGCTGCAGAAGATATTGAGGAAATTAAGGAACATCTTAAGGAGGAATAGAAAGATATGATTTATAGAAATGATGTTAATACTGGTATATTTTATGGATTAAAACGTGAAGGAGATGAGTGTCTGAAGAAAGCATATCAAAACGTAAAAAACCCAAGATGAGAATCTTCAGGTTTTTATCATGATGGTTAATACCAATATTCCTTAATAAAGGCGCGCGCGCGCTCGTGTAGTACGAGAACGTTGGAGTAGAGATGGTTAGAAAGAAAAGATGCCCTAGTTGCGGAAGCAAAAAGGTGAGAAAAGTGGGTAGGGAATGGATGTGTGGTACTTGTGGAAAAACTTGGTCGGGCAAGACTAAGAGATCCAGTTCTAGGAAGGAAAAGACAAGATTCAGAGGATGATATGAGTTTCAGAGCGAATGACCTGACTCTGATCGCCTACAAGGATGTCGTTATAGGATGAGCGATCAGAAGCCTGAATGGAGGGAGCTCCTCAAGGGAGCTGTCCCGTACAAGTCATCAACAGAATACGAGACGGGCGACTGGGGGGTCGAGAAGCCCGAGATAGACCACAGTAAGTGCACCAAGTGTATGCTCTGCCACTTCTTCTGTCCAGAGGGGATTATAACGGTACGGGATGACGGCTACATTGAGGTGGATCTGAGGTACTGCAAGGGGTGCGGTATCTGCGCGGAGGAGTGTCCTGTCAAGTGCATAACGATGGTAAGGAAGTGAGTTTATTATGATAACTTCAAGTGAATACCCTGAATGCGATGGGATAAACTATCCTACATTCGACCATCAAACGGGAAAAGCCTACTTGAAGTGCTATTCCTGTGGATTTGACCGCAGGAAGGAATCGGACAAATGATACCTTTGGGATTGATAATCATCAAGGTTGCGTCCCGCTCTCGTGTTTGTACTCTTGTATTGGAACACTGAAAAAAGAGGTAAGAATATGAAAACAGAATGCGCTTGTGAGACTGATCTGGGGGAGTGAATGAGGAAGTATGATGAGTTAGAGCGTCGCCTTGAATCCGTTAGGAGAATCCTGATTAAGTATCCAAAGTATATACCCCCGTTTAACCGAACACCGCTGCCCTTCGAGAGGATTGAGATTCTGTTGAGCGACATACAAGAGCTACATGCTCTAATGGATACGCCTCGCGCGCGTGAAGGGCTTTGCGACAAAGCTCACGGAGGTGCTGAAAAGTGAGTAACGGAGCGGAAGCCGAGGGAGGGGCGGAGTATGCTCGCCCTGGGGTTCCTACTGATCATTACGCAGCTAGTCAAAACCCGAATGAGGGAGGATGAGGACCGTTCCGCGGCATAAGAAGATGTCGAAGAAAGGTGTTAAGAAACGATTAAGGAAGAGAAGGAGAAAGAGTAAAAGAAGATGATTATCTGGTATGACCCGGAGGAGGCGCGCGAGGAGGAATCTTCGGATCCGAGATGCCCGCAGAAAGGGCTGAAATTATCAGAGGAAAAAGAGGTTGTTTGATGCAGGTTGAGCGAGAAGGATTGGTTTTGAATTACAGGCTTGGGAGGAAGACCCAGTACCCAAGGGTGTGTCTAATAAAAGTCATGGATGTAGATCCATCGGATTCTAAACAGATGATCGGATGGAAGGTGGGCTGGCCAGCCGATGATCCGAAGATCTATGGGAAAATTGTTGGTTTCCACGGTAAAAAAGGGACGCTCAAAGTTAAATTCAAGAGGGGAGTCCCTGGTCAAGCTCTAAACAGCCAAGTCAAGATAATAAAATGAGCCTGCTTTTTGTATCCGCGTGGGCTCTCATTCTATTGCGCGCGGAGGTTAGTCATGCTCGAGGTTGATGGTAGCGAGAAGAGCGGTAGCGGCACAATACTGCGCATATCTGTAGCCTTCGCCGCCATCCTCAACGAGGAGCTGCACATCTACAATATCAGGAAGAGGCGCTCTTCCCCAGGCTTGAGGCCGCAGCACCTCGAGGCAGTCCTGACAGCTGCTAGGCTGTGCCGTGCGGAAGTCAAGGGCGCTAGGCTCGGGTCAGATGAGATCTGGTTCAAGCCAGGAAAAGTTCTGGGCGGAGATGTTGAGGCTGAGATCGGGACCGCGGGAAGCATACCCATGCTCATACTGACAGTTCTTCCCATCTGCCTTTACGCTGAGCGAGGAGTAAGCCTTCGGATATCTAAGGGCGGAACCGATGTGAGAAATGCGCCGACAATAAACTACCTTCGGCATATTTTACTGCCAACGCTGAGAAAGATGGGGGTGGAAGCCTCCTTGAAAGTAGACGCATATGGATACTATCCTGTCGGAATGGGAGAGATCCACCTCCAAGTCGATCCCTGCAAGAGGTTAAGGCCTCTCCAACTTCCAGAGTTCGGGAAGATTAAGAAGATACGCGGACTTTCGGTGTGTACATTCCTCAAGGAGAGACGGGTGGCGGAGAGGCAAGCGGAGGCCGCCAGGAAATACCTGAAGGCCCGAGGGATTAAGGCCGAGATCGATGTGCTATACGATACCTCTAATCCTCTTCAGAAGGGGAGTTCCCTAGTCCTCTGGGCGGAGGCCGACTCAGGGGTTCTGCTCGGCGGAGACGCCATAGGGGAGCTGCGTAAGCCTAGCGAGGTGGTGGGTCGAGAGGCAGCCGAGAACCTCTTCATGGAGTTCAACGCTAGGCCCACCGCAGATATACACCTCGCGGATATGGTCGTCCCCTACGTCGGATTGGCCAAGGGAGAGTCTACCTACACAGTCAGGGACCTGACAGAACATCTGGATACGAACATATGGCTAACAGAGAAGATCCTGGGAACCAAGTTCCACGTTGAAAAGGCTGACCACCTGTACAGAGTGGAGAAGAGCTGAGGTTCGCTCGATGTCACGAGGAGGGTTTAGGGCTAAGGTCCGTGGGATCTACACCACTGCCCTAACGAAGCTTCTTCTCGACCATAATTATGACATCGTTCAACCCTCCGAAGAGATTGTAGAGAGGTTTGAGTTAGAGGCTGAAGAATGGGAGCCAGACCTGATTATTCGAGATCGTTACGACCGACAAGGCGTCGAGGCCTTCGGAGGCGTCAAAGCCATCAAGGCCTTCCGCTCTATCCTGAGGGAGGAACTTGTGGACGTGATCTTGCGGAGAAGGGTTGACAGTTGTCTGGATGTGGAATTTCCATGGGCCTCAAAGATGAAGCTCGATGAGCATCGTAGAGCTCTCGTCCCAACACTTCAGATGCACCACTTCTATAAAGCCAGCGGAGGCGAGGTCTCATCAGCAGCGGATATGGCCGAGAGACTCCTTCTGGGAGGGCGCCCCGTAGAGGAGGTGGAAGAACTCCTGAGACGAACGCTCACGCCTTACTTCCCTTACGAAGGCTCCTGCATAGGTATAGAACATGTCAAACTCAGCGGAGCAGTCTTATCACTCGGAAAAGCCGTCATCGAGGCATACGACGAGGAGTCTCAGATAAGGTATACGAGAGAGATGAGGAGCGGGGGCGTCTATGATGGGCTTGGCACCGAGAAGGAGGCTGGCGACCTCGCCGTCACCGAGGCGAAGCTGGGCGAATACTATACGGTGACCAGGTACTTCTCTAAGGGAGGCAGGTTCAAGGGGGCATACATAAACCTCAACACACCTGTGGAGCTATACCCCTCGAAGATCAGGTACGTGGACCTTGAGGTCGACATATGTATCTGGCCCAGAGGTGAGATCAAGGTAATAGACGAAGAGATGCTTGAAAGAGCATCTTCGGAGAGTATAATAACAAATAAGCTCCTTGAAGTCGTGAGAGAGAAAACCAAGGGGCTTCTCTACTACTATAGTGATACATTCTTTCAAGCACGATAAGGACAGCGCGTCTACTGACGCGATGGATGTGACTGTGATATTAACGTTGTTTGTATCTTTCACGCCGAATGTGTCGATGGTCTTATATGTCGTAGAGCCTCACTATAGCGGCTGGATCACCGCAAAACGAACCTATTTCCCTTCACGGAGAACCTCAGTTCCTCTTCTAGGTCCCTCTTTACTCCTACTCTGTGAGATGTCCCAACCTCGAACTCCCTAGGATCATCGACTATGAAGACTTCGCTCCCCTCGGTCGTGAAATCTACACCGTGTAAGCCCTTGTCAATGCTCAGAGCTGTCGACAGTTTCCCAGGCCCACTAGTAAGTTCGCGAATATCATCGACAGGCGCGCGCGTGTACCTTCCCTAGTTCGTATCATAGAACTGGTTGTGTTTGTTGATGTCGTCCGTGAGCGGTATCCGTGAAATGTTTTCCAACAGGAATATCGCAGTTGTAATGGTCACCGAGACTCTGTCGACGTTCACAGCGTGGCTATGGTGGCCATATCAAAGCCTCTTTATCCTCGAACTAGGAGCCACGAAAGAACTCCTCGGAATGCTTCTAATGATCGGAACCTTCTCCCAGTTCCTACTCCAGTTTCCAGGGGGAATC
>DAOVCM010000172.1 GCA_030670015.1 Candidatus Bathyarchaeota archaeon | reverse complement strand
ACCCCTACCTCAGACGCGTCTGCGGATACGGCGACCAGGCTCCCTGCGAGGCCCACTTCAGCCAGATGAAGAGACGGATAGGCGTCGACGGCTTCCGCGCGATAGAGGCGTGGCTCAGAAGGGAGGCGCTGAGGCTGAGACGGTCCCAGCCCCTCTCCGCCGCAGGCCTCATCCAGGCAGCCTGCATCGACGGCACCGACCTGCCCGCGTGGAGCAGCAGAGACCCCCACGACACCCGCCGCGGCCTCGGAGACCCCGACGCAAGGGTGGGCCGCGGTAAGAAAGGGTTCATCCTGGGATACGAGTCCCTCTTCCTCGTGGACATCGAGGGATTCGCGCTGGGCCACGTGGAGGCCCCGGCCAACGTGAACGAGAAAAAACACTTCAAGAAGGTCTCCTCAGAGGCCAAGTAACGGTTTCCAAACGCATGGTGGCACGTGGCGGACACCCAGTACAGCAGCAAGGGGCTGAGGAGATACATCGAGAGGGAGCTGAAGGGCAGCCCTGTCATACCCAAGAGGAGAGACGAGAAGAGGGGCGAGGGAGACTTCTACGTGGATAAGACCTTCAGGTGCCGCGGAAACGCGAGGATGTGCAGGCTGTACAGGAGGAGGACGGCCTCAGAGAGGATGAACTCCAGGGCGGAGAGGCTGATAGGGAGGAACACCCTGAGGGGCCTGGGCAAGGTCGGGAGCTACTTGGGGGTGGCGTTGACCCTGATGCTCCTCATAGCGGCTGCATCCTACAGGAATGGGAAGCCGGAGCTCGCGAGGAGCATAGAGTACTACGCAAGCCACTGAAACCTAGACCGAAACCGTGAATGGGAACCACGACCGGCGGTGCAGGTGTATTGGAGGTCATGCATTATCTATCTCACGAAGATGCATGACGAAGAGAAAACCTCGCTGCAGAGATGGTGAACCCCAGAGATAATGGCAAAATCCGATCAGGAAAAGACATCGGCACTATTCAACCGGTCAATCCCCAAATTTACGTTACAAGCTGGCGCGTGGTGATCGCGACGATAGTGGCCTTTCGATTTATCCTCGAGCGAGAAAGACTATTGAATTATCGGACAGGGGCTTATCCGTTAATTCCTTATTGGGCTTAGTGTTCAGAACATAAAGGTGTTTTTCTATGGTATTGCGTACACCCCTGTCTAGAAAACAGGCATACGAAAGTGGATGTGTACGCGCGACCATTACCTCTCCAATTGTTTCTCTTTACGCTTTCTTCTTTTCTCCTTTCTTTCCTTCTTAGTCATTGGTTTCTTCTTAGCGGACCTCATACTCAATTCTATCGCCACATAGAACTAGTTGGAATAGATAATAAATAAATCTATCAAGCGATGCGCGCGCGATGCTGACCAGTATGGCTACAAGGCAGCCGCCGTGCCCGGATTCGCGCGCGCTTAAGGCCCAGCTGGTGCGCGCGCGAGGTGATAGGGAAACTCTTCTTGTAGGACTTCCAGATGGCTTATCACGATTATCTGGTCGAAGTACTTGGGTAGCTCCTCATGTAGTAGCTGCATGAAGCCCTTCCTCCTCTGGAGGTCGAAGCCGCTGAGGGGTTCATCGAGGAAGATGAATCCCGGTCTCTCTCCTCTAGTTGATGGGATTGTGCTCAGGGCGAATGCTAGTCGTAGGGCTAGGCTGAACTGGTCCCGGGTGGCTCCGCTGAACACTCCTTTCCCTCTCCATCGTTTCGCCTCTCTGTTGTATACCTCGATTCTGTAGTTCTTCTCGTCAATCCTGGCCCTATTGTATCTCTGATCAGTGAGGGCGGGGAGGAAGCGTGCCATGTGAGACTCTATTCGCTTCTTTACACCTTAACCATCCCTTACCAATATTATGCCCTAACCAATAGGGCTATAAATATTGAGTGTGTCAATCTGGAAGTAAAACCAAAAATTACACAATATTATTGCTCAAATTAAACAAGTCCTTATACAAAAATAAGCAAAAATATTGCTCTATTTAATGATTTTAGATGGTGCCGCGGGAGTGATTTGAACACTCGGCCATCCGGTCTTCAGCTTCGCCCTCCCCCGAGGAGGAGTCGGACGCTCTCCCAGGCTGAGCTCCCGCGGCTGACGCTATATGGAGACCGATACTTTTCATATAAATCTTTGTTGTTAACCAAGATACCTTATCCCCCAAAATAGATACAGGAACAATAAGCAGAATTATCTAAACCTCTCCCTGCAACTCCCAATGACATCGTTTTCAGTATGAACTCAGAACATAGCTGACAGGGTTAACCCTCCACATATCATCGACAATACATAAAGTGTGACGAACACATCACAACCAGAGTCGGACTTTGAACAACCATCTCTACATCGATCTGTATACACACAACTTCTTTTCAAACTCAGAAAACTATCAAGAACAAGAGGAGACCGACAAAAGAGAAGTAGACGACAATATTCAGAACTAGGCCGTATACGCCCCACGTCGCCTTTTTCATAGACAGAATAGAGGGGGGGGGGTAGAGGAGATGCCTATGAAAAACACTCCTTTCATCGAATGGCTTGAGGTTTCCAATGCGTCCACGGATGAATCATGTCAAAAACACGGCCTATTCATCACAAAAACGGACGTTCATAACCATTGATTCTCCGTCTTCCAAGATTCGTGTAAGAGATATTTTCCAATCTTAGCGGCATATAACCACTTAGAGATAGGATCAAAGCTAATTATATCATCAATGAAAATACACCCATGTTCAAACATATCTACGAGAAGCTTGAGAAGGAAGTGTCAGGCGACGTCGCCCTCAACACGTTAACCGAGATTACCCGGTACCACCGCATACAGGCAAGCCCCGGTATAAGGGCCGCTGTAAACTATGCTGTCGACACCCTGAAAGGATATGGACTGAAAGCTGAAGTCCACAAATACCCTGCTGACGGCGAGACTTACAGCTGGAGCAGCCTCCACTTTAAGGAATGGGCCTGCCGGGACGCTGAACTAAGGCTCACAGAGCCTGCCGAGGAGGCCCGGATTCTCGCCCGATGGTTAGAGTCCAAACTCAGCCTGATCCAAAGGAGCTACCCCACACCTGGTGGATGCTGCGATGCGGACGTGGTCGTCCTAGAGAACGGGGAGGAGGACGCCGACTACAAAGGACTCGACTTGAAAGGAAAGATAATCCTCACCAACGGCGACCTCGCCAGGGTCCACGAGCTGGCGGTGGAGCGTAGAGGGGCAATCGGGATCATCTATGACGGAACCTGGGTCCGACCTCCCTCCCTACTGGAGGGGGAGCTCGACGACGCCCTCAAGTACACCAGCTTCTGGTGGGCAGGCGACGAGAAACCATGTTTCGGATTCGTCGTGACGCCGAGGACGGGAAGATGGCTAAGGAAGCTAGTGAAAAAGCAGAAGAAAAAGCCTGTGAGAGTCTGGGCGAAGGTCGACTCAAAAATCTACAATGGTTCCACCGAGAACGCTGTTGCAACTATCCAAGGC
>DAOVCM010000212.1 GCA_030670015.1 Candidatus Bathyarchaeota archaeon | reverse complement strand
GGTCCCCCCTGTGTACTGTATGGCGGCGAGGTCCTCTCTGGGATTAACCTTGGCGGGGAGGCTAAGCCGCCGCGTCTCCAAGAGCTTCTCAAACCTCATAGCGCCTTCCGGATATTTTCCACTCCTATACTTGAGCCTGTTTAAGAGTCTGAGATGTTGGGGCGTATAGGCTGCGGCATTGGCCACACTGGTATATGGGGGCTTCTCCTCAGGCAGCTTGTCAAGTAAACTGTCAAGAATAATGAGGGTGTCTGCCTCCGCCTCCTGAAGTTCCCTCTCTATCTCCTCGTGGGGATTAAGGGGGTTGATGGCGACGACAACCCCGCCTGCAATGAGAACAGCGTTGTATGAGATAATAAACTGGGGAACATTAGGTAGCAACAGCCCCACACGGTCACCCTTTCCAACGCCGAGTTCCCTGAGGGAGGCTGCCAAGCGCCTCGCTTCGTCCCAGAGCTGGCTGTAGGTTATCCTGTTACCATAGAAGATAACGGCATCTCTGTCTGGATATTTACGGGCCGAGTTCTCAAGGAAGGCGTAGAGGGGGATCTCAGGGTAGTTCACGCTGTATGGGACACCCTCAGGATACGGCAAGCGTTCACCCATGACTACATCTCTTCAACTGCGGGCCGAGGTAAAAATCTGGTGTCCAGTTATGGTTTTATTCACACAGATCCTACTCTATCTGGCGATATCTTTGGAGTTCAAAGGAATCTTTGTACCGAACGTAACACCCTTCAACAACCATGGAGAGATTGACAGTCAAGCCTTGTCCGATCTCATCGAGTTCTGGCTAGATGCAGGGGTCTCTGGCTTAGTTGTGAACGCGAGCACGGGAGAGGCCCCGATGCTCTCCAGGGAGGAGCGTAAGCTCCTAATCAAACTCGTCCTAGACAAGGTGGAAGGTCGGGCGACGATCATAGCTGGGACAGGTGCCATCGGGACGAGGGAGGTCATCGAGCTCACGCGAGACGCGAGGGATCTGGGAGCCGAGGTAGCCCTTGTGGCGGCCCCCTTCTTCTTCAAGCCCTCTGAGGATGAATTATTCCAGCACTTCGCATCCCTAGCCGCCTCTGTGGACATGCCCTTCATCCTGTATAACGTTCCTAAGTTCACGGGCTACTCAGTCGCGCCAAGTGTGGTGGAGCGCATCGCCAGTGAGTGCAGTAACCTTGTGGGCATCAAGGACAGCAGTGGCAATCCAGGTAACATGGCTGAGATCATAAGGCTCGTCGGCGACAAGATCAACGTCCTCTCCGGAGCGGCGGACATGACCCTGCCCACCCTCGCGATGGGCGGGAAGGGAGCCATCCTCGCCGTTGCCAACGTTATCCCAGATATCTGCGTCAACCTCTACAAAGCCGCTGTAAAAGGAGACTTGAAAGAAGCAGGACAATGTCAGCTCACGCTCTCCTACGTGAACAAGGTGCTGGTCAGGGAGCACAGTCAGATCGCCGCAGTGAAGGAAGCCCTCAACTTCATGGGGCAACCAGCGGGGATACCACGCAGACCGCTCAGGCCTCTACCTCAGGCTGAGGGACGTGAGGTTCATAACGCCCTCGAAGCGATACAGCTACTTCAATATCGAAAAACCTAGGATATAATAATGCTATACGTGCAACAGAGGCCTCTCTTTTGTAGAGATATTCCTATTCACAGCACGAGAAAGCTCCGAGCCTCAACTCAATGTTGTACGTGCATGCATGAAGATAATTATCTTCTATCTACTTAGTGTAAGTGAAAACATCACATCTTCCATTTATATAGGTTCCAAAATACAGGAGGACAAGGAGATGAGTTCACTTTGGTTATTCTAACTGATGGGCAACTCAGGGAATTTGGGACAAAGATATTCGAGGCCGTTGGAACGCTGCACGATGAAGCTGCATGGGTATCAGAGTGCCTAGTGTTGTCTAATCTTAAAGGGGTTGACTCCCATGGAGTCCAGCAGATACCTGGATACGTGAAGGCAATTCGGGAGGGAAGCCTCAAGCCCGGAGCTAGGATTAAGCTCCTGAAGGAGATGGCTGCAACCCTGTTCTTCGATGGAGGTAAAGGCTTTGGTTACACGATTGCTAGGGAAGCCATGGAGGCTACTATTGAGAAGGCCAAGGAGGCAGGGGTGGCCTACTCAGGTGTCCGCAACATCCACCATATCGGGCGCGTGGGAAAATGGGCTGAGATGGCTCTTGAAGAGGACATGATAGGTATCGCCAGCCAGCCTGGTGGGGTCTATATTACCCCGTGGGGTGGAATGGAGAGGAAGCTTCCTATAGCACCGATAGCCATCGCCGTTCCCACCTGGAAGCATCCGCCCATCGTTATCGACATGTCCTTAGGTCCTATAGCAGGCGGGCGAAACTCGATCCTGGCCCTTCGTAAACAGAGGGTACCCTCAGGATGGTTCATCGACGATGAGGGAAGATCAACAGATGACCCAGCTGTCTTCCTGAGTGGTGAGGGCGCTCAGCTGCCCCTTGGCCAGACAGGGCTCGGCTACAAGGGCATGGCCCTCTCCATGATCATCGATATCTTTGCAGGTCCCCTCCTTGGCTACTTCGTAGCCCGAGTTCATCCGTTTCAACGACGGGGAGTATTCTTCGGAGCGATAAACATCGAGGCCTTCACACCTCTCGACGAGTTCAAAAAAGGCATGGATGAGATCATAGCTGACATAAAATCTGCAAAACTTGCCACGGGGTTCTCGGAGATCATGGTCCCTGGCGAGCCAGAGTGGAGGGAGCAGGAGAAGAGGCTTAGGGAGGGCATCTTCCTAGACGACGCTATCTATCAGAGGATACTTGACACTGCAGAGGATGTCGGTGTGGATACATCGCAGTACAAAGGAAAACCTGGTACGGTGGAGACCACTCATCCATCATACAAGCTCAAGGATCGCT
>DAOVCM010000249.1 GCA_030670015.1 Candidatus Bathyarchaeota archaeon | reverse complement strand
AGATGCCTGGACTCTTACCAATTCGCCGTATTTGCCCTTTTTAGTCAGCATGACCTGTCTCAACGGATTTTTCCAGGATCCTTACGCTGAGAGCATGGCTGAGACTTTTATGAAAGCGGAATGGGGAGGTGCTGTGGCGGTATGGACCTCTTCAGGTTTGACATACCCTGGAGGGCAAGTCCCCATGAATAAGGAGTTGATTCAGCTGCTGTTCAACGGGCAGGGACTGACCATAGGTGAAGCGATAATGGGCGCCAAGCAAGCTGTCACTAACAGTGATATCCGCAGAACCTGGATTCTGTTCGGCGATCCCACCTTAAGACTAAGGTAAGTAATATAGTTGTCATTGCGAGCCCCGTAGGGGCGAAGCAATCTGTGCGCCCAGCATGGGCGTTATCTATAGGGTGAGAGTCCCGAGCGACGAAGGTAGCAGTAGTCGTTAGCTGAGGGCAAGGGTGTCCGTCGTGAGGCGGAATCCGAAGGAAGCCTAAGGCAAACCTCCGGCCCGAGGGACACGAACCTCATATGAGGCTTAGGACAGTTGGATGAGCTTGCAGATCAAAGCGAAGTCCTGGCTGCCGAAGGCTGTCTGGAGTAGATGAGGCGGGTAGATGGAGGGAAAGGCAATGCTCTTACCCGGGGAGACCTGCTGCAAACGCCGGGACCAACGGTAACCTGTGCCGAGAGGTACAGCTGATGCGGCAGGAGTCAGCAGAGGCCATAGTACTCCTTAGGGAGGAAGGGCCGAACATGAGACCGAGGGCAAGAAGCTATGAGTTCGAAAGAAAGACGAAGAAAGCAGAAAACTCCGGATGGAGGCTGTCCTGAGCGGGAAGCGGTGAAACGGCTGAAAACTGAGGAAGCGCTGAGTCTTTCTACGGCACGATTAGCCAAGAGTCCTCACGAGTGCGAGTACCACCTAATGGAGAAAGTTGTAGAGAAAGAAAACATGAAGAGAGCACTGAAGCGAGTGGAACAGAACAAGGGAGCAAGCGGTGTGGACGGAATGGAAGTTGGAGAGTTAAGGAGCTACTTAAAGAAGAACTGGTTGAGGATTAAAGGAGAGTTGCTGGAAGGGATGTACAAGCCGAGTCCGGTCAGGAGAGTCGAGATACCGAAACCGGGAGGTAAGAGAAGAGAGCTAGGGATACCGACTGTTGTAGACCGTTTGATACAACAGGCCCTACTTCAGGTTCTGACTCCGGTATTTGATCCTGAGTTTTCGGAATCGAGCTACGGATTCAGACCGGAAAGGAGCGCACATCAGGCGGTAAGGAAAGCGAAAGAACATATTGAAGAAGGATATGAATGGGTAGTGGATATTGATTTAGAGAAGTTTTTTGACAAGGTCAACCACGATATCCTCATGTCGAGGATGGCGCGGAAAGTTAAAGACAAACGGGTGCTGAAACTGCTGCGGGCGTACTTGACGGCTGGAGTAATGGTAGAGGGACTACGAGTACGGACGGAAGTAGGAACACCCCAGGGGGGGCCATTAAGCCCTCTCCTGGCTAATGTGATGTTGGATGAGCTGGATAAGGAACTGGAAAAGAGAGGACACAGGTTTACCCGCTATGCTGATGACTGTAATATCTATGTCAAAAGCGAACGGGCAGGCCACCGGGTTATGGAAAGTGTAACAAAGTTCATAGAGAAA
This sequence comes from Candidatus Bathyarchaeota archaeon, assembly GCA_030670015.1. Classification (GTDB taxonomy): domain Archaea; phylum Thermoproteota; class Bathyarchaeia; order TCS64; family TCS64; genus DAOVCM01. The sequence continues at coordinate 968 of DAOVCM010000249.1, read as the reverse complement.
CGACTCAAGCTCAAGGTGAACAAGGAGAAGAGTGGAGTGGATAAGCCGCAGAAGAGGAAAATGTTAGGATTTTCCTTCTGGAGACCCAAAGGAGAAACGCGGCTAAGGCTGGCGCCGGAAACCGTAAATAGGCTTAAAGGCAAGATCCGCCAACTCACCAGGCGTACAAGGGGAATAAGTATGGAAGAAAGACTAAGACGGTTGAACAGCTACCTGACAGGATGGATGAGCTACTACCACATTGTCGATACACCTGGGATAATGGAAAAGTTGGACAGATGGACAAGGAGACGACTGAAAATGTGTCTTCTCAAGCAGTGGAAAAAGCCGAAGACCCGAAGGAAGAAACTCATAGCGCTGGGAGTTCCACAGAGTGAAATCCACCTCATATCTGCCTGTCGTAGAGGAGAGTGGTTCCTTTCAAGTTGCAAATGGGTTAACATTACCCTCTGCCCGTCCTATTGGAAAGAGAGAGGATATGTCAGCTTGTCGGCTAGGTACAATACGTTACGGAGTGTCTCATGAACCGCCGTATACCGAACGGTACGTACAGTGGTGTGAAGGGATGGTAGACAAATTAATTGTTTATCCCCTACTCAATCAATAAAAAAAGGAGTGATGAAGTAGTGATAAGAATTAGCAAAAAAAACCATACATACTATTATGACAAAGAAAATAAACCAGTTTCAAGTGCATCTATCGGAGATAAGGTCATTTTTGAAACATTTGACTGTTTCCGCGATCAATTAAAAAAAGATGAAGATTTAGCAAATTTTATTGATATGTCACATATAAATCCCAATACGGGTCCATTATTTATAAAAGGAGCAGAGGCGGGAGATATATTAGTAATAAAAATAGTAGACATCAAAGTGGAGGATCACGGAGTTTTAACTTTAATTCCTGGTGAAGGTAAATTAAGACATTACGTAAAATCACCAATTACGAAGATAGTAAAAATGGAAAAT
>DAOVCM010000254.1 GCA_030670015.1 Candidatus Bathyarchaeota archaeon | reverse complement strand
ATTCCTGTTCATATTCTAGACCGATAACCTTTATTTGGAAATTACTTCCTGTTTTAATCTACGTTGGAGCCCTCTGATTCCTCATGATTGAAGAAGAGATAGAGCAAAAATTGGATAACCTCAGATTCAAAAGTGGTAGTGTGAACGAGGTAATTCTGACGACGGTAAACGCCGACGGTTCCGCTAACGCGGCACCAATGGGGGTCCTCAGAATCGGAGGTAAAAATCTTGAGATCAAACCTTTCAAGGCAAGCACTACATATGCAAACCTCCTGAGATGCCCGAGGGCATGTATTAACATCACCGATGATCCAGCGCTCTTCCTAGTCACAGCTTTTAAGGATGAATGCTTCGAAGGGATTCACGGACATTCAATCGACGAAGAACTGAGACTTGACCCATCGGATGCATATATCTTTATCAATGTCGTTGATACCCGGGATGTCTCAGAAGTGCAATCTAGTTTCACCTGTCTAGTATCTTCTGTCGAAGTAACTCAGCACAAACCAAGAGTTTTCAGCAGGGGTAGGTCGATGACAATTGAGGCTATCATTTATGCCACCAGAATAGAGGTTTTTGTGCAAAATGGGTGGTGGGAGCGGGTGGAAAGGTTGATTAAACATTTTAACATGTGTAAAGACGTTGTCAGTAGAGTGTCGACGCTAGATTCGACAGAGGTAAGGATCATTCAGGCTCTGGAGAGGCTGATTGAGAGCTGGAGGGAGAGCGCATCGAGGTAACAGTGAGGACTCCTTCAAGGCTACATTTCTGCATGATTGATATGCGAGGTGACCTTGGCAGGATCCATGGGAGCGTAGGTGTTGCCGTGGACCGGCCGAACATCATTCTCAGGGCTAAGTCGGCGGCCCATCTCAAGGTTTATGGTCCTAGGGCAGAGAGGGTGAGAAGATATGCAGAGACTATGCTTGGGAACCTGGGGATTGAGGACGGAGTTGAGTTCGAGGTTGTCACTGACATCAGGGAGCACTCTGGGTTCGGTTCAGGAACTCAGCTCTCGCTTGCTGTTGGAACAGCGCTCTCGGAGTTCTTCGGCTTAGGCCTCTCTACCGAGGAGATCGCTTTGAAGCTGAACCGTTCCATGAGATCTGGCGTGGGGTTATACGCGTTCAAGCAAGGCGGCTTCATCGTTGACGGAGGACACAGTGTAGACAGAAGGAAGACTCTACCACCGCTTCTGTTTCACACAGATATTCCAGAGGACTGGCTTTTCGTCGTAGGCGTTCCAGAGATATCGCAGAACAGGAGCGGCGACGTTGAGAACGACATCTTCAAGAGACTGGAGCCCCCGCCCCGGAGCCTAGTAGGCGAGATTTCGAGGATAATATTGGTTCAGATGATCCCGGCGATCCTAGAGCAGGATATTAATGCCTTTGGCGAGGCGATGACGAGTATTGACTATAAATTCGGAGAGTTCTGGTTGAAGATACAGGGAGGGCGTTTCAGCCACCCTGTCATTGAGACCGGGGTAAGGTTTCTCATGGAAGTTGGCGCTCTAGGTGTCGGGCAGAGTTCATGGGGGCCCGCATTCTATGGCTTAGCCGATGGTGAGGTCCATGCGGAGGAGATCTCCAAGAGACTTGACAGGTTTCTCAACCGAGGGGGGAGATCTGGACAAGTCTTTGTTGCCCGACCCGACAACAGGGGGGCTGTTGTCACAGTCGATAGGGATTAATGTGTTTGGGATGAATGAGATCGGTGGGATCCGCTCTGAGGGTGCTGGTTGTAACTGGGAAACTAGCTGAGGATAGCTTGAGGAAGATAGCCTCAGAGGTTGATATGGATGTAGATGTTTACTCTCTACCGGTCTCAGTCGCAGCCTTCATAACGCCGGAGTACGCGGCGAGGGCTTTAAGCAGGATGTCTGTGCAGGGCTATGACATCATTTTGATGCCCGGAACGGTCCGTGGAGATGTATCCCCTGTCGAGATGGCCACGGGAGTTCCTACATTTAAGGGACCATCTTATTCTAACGAGCTTCCCCTCATACTGGAGCTCCTTGGGGAAATCGAGCTATCCAAGACAGCGACAGCATCTACGTTCATAAGGGATTCTCAAAAAGAGCGGGCAGTCTCAGAACTCGAAGATGTGAAGCAGAACTGGCAGAAGCTCCTCAGGATTCATGGAGGTCTAATCATCGGTGTCGAAGGGCAAGAGGTCCCCGTCGGCGGAGCCTTCCCCATGAGGGTGATTGCTGAGATCGTGAACGCTCCGACCCTAGATGTAGATTCAGTTAGGAGGCGAGCTCGCTATTATGCGTCCGAAGGTGCGGACATCATAGACATCGGCATGCTGGCCGGCCGATCAATGCCAGAGGCTGTGGAAGGTCTTGTCGAGGCGGTTAGGTCCTCGGTGGAGCTGCCGATAAGCATTGATACCTTAAATCCCGAGGAAATAATAGCGGCTGTTGACGCAGGTATAGACCTGGTTCTCAGTGTGGACATGGGTAACATGGAGGATGTGGCTTCCTATGTCTCTGATATTCCTGTGGTAGTTCTTCCCTCAAACATGAAGGAGGGTGTCCTACCAGAAGAGGCGGAGGAGAGAGTTACTGCCTTGAGGGAGAACATCC
>DAOVCM010000038.1 GCA_030670015.1 Candidatus Bathyarchaeota archaeon | reverse complement strand
ATGAGCATCCCTGCCGAAGGGTCGACGCATACAACCTCTCTTCCATCTGTCTTGACCTGAGCCGCAAAAACACCAGTGCCTGCCCCGACCTCGCTGCCCAGACCCTCAGGAGGGAGCAATGTTTCCAGCCCTCTTAACTCTGCCGCGAGAACCTGGGCACCCATAGGTTCCTTGTACCAAGCCTCGTATTGTGAAGCGGCCTTGTCAAAAGTTTTTATAGTTTTATACACGCCGAGCCAACTCAACGATAGTATTCAGCAGCTGCTTCGGCATCTCGCCTATCAATGTTGTTGAGGGCTCCACTCCGAAGGCGCCCGGGTGATAATAGGCTTTGTGAAGCTTCTTCGACTCTCTGATATCGGTTGTAACTGGACATGCGTCCCCTGTTGCTTCAGGGGGGAGTACCTGGAGACTTATGTTCATTTCCCTTAACGCTTTTACGACATCTTCTCCGCCCCGGATGTTTACTGCCGCCCTCATGTGAGGGTTCAGCTTGGACACTTCGAGGATGACAGATGCCATGTGCTTTGAACCGCCATAGAGGACCTCCCCGCATACCTTGGGCGTCCCCCTGCTAAGGACCACCCTCCCGCTGAGACCGGCAACCTCGTCGGTGGATGATGCGTCCTGCTTCGCGTATACCATATTTGTTCCCACCTGAGGGATCAGGGACGAAAACCCTTTAGACGCCTCCAACTCAGAAAGGACTTCACGTAAAGTGTCCAGAACCTCGTCTCGTTCTTGAAACGTACCGTATACCGCGTCGATGGCAATCCTCTGCAAATCCTCGACCTTCTCACCGTCGATGAAGACACCCTCTCCCTCCTCTACAACCCCGACGGCTGCACAGGGTTTACCTAAACAATCACAGACGCTGAGAACATCATCCACCGCCAGAGGATCGGCGATCACAATCAATGCACCATAGGTTGGAGCCCTCAGAACATCTTGCCCCAACCCCTCCACACCACTCGCATAATGAATCTTACATGAATCGACCTTAATTCTCAAATTGATAGCATCTGCGACTTCATGGAGGGCTTTTTTCACACCACCCTCCGAGACATCGTGCATCAACCTAATCAACTCTACCCCATGGAAGCCGAGCGCTATCGACAAAGGAGTGAAGTCTCGCCATTCCTCGCCTGTTTTTCCCTGGGAGAGAGCCTTAAGCCAGACTGCTTCTCCCCCTACAGCACCGGCGATGAATATTATGTCCCCCTTTTGAGGGTCCCTCGGCAGCCTAACAGACTCTCCAAAACAGGTTGTAGTTAAAAGCGGTATCTCAAGACCATAATAAGTAGCCGTCTGCCCGGTGACGACGGTGACGCCGAATCTCCTCGCCTCATCGCCCAGTCCCTTCGCGACTGTCCTAAGATCCTCCTCTCTAGTCTTAAGGGGGAGATAGATACCAGTCACAAGATATCTTGGGCAGGCGAATCGCACAGCCACGTTGGACGCAGCATAGTGGAAAGCGAAGAAACCAAGGGCCTCAACAGGAACTCCTATAGAAGGGCTGTGAGCCAAGATGGTTCTCCCGCCTAACGGGATAACTCCACCATCCAAACTAGGCTCTTCCTCAAGAGGCAGAAAAGGAAAGACCGAGCGTCTCATAACTTCAGCGCTAACCTTCCCAAGGCCCAGAACGTCGCCATACTCTTCCCGGATATTCATTTTAACTTCCAGCCCACATCATCCTATCAACGTCATCTCTTTTACACTTCGATACCATCAGGGTATCCAAGGTAAAGAGACGGAGGACAGGATAATATCTCCGCTTCTCTTTCAGGCATTCGATTCCTTATGTTTTTCCTCTACTGGACAGGGGACAGCGGCATGAAGAGACAATAAACAACCCCTTTTTTCCTAAGCAAGTACAAAGATTAAGCAGATAAGAAAACGCCCAAAAATCACAAGACAGGCTCCTATCCATCTTCAACTCTTTTCTTATTTTGAGTCCATGTAAGATTACCTTAGAGAGGAATATAACCCCGAAAAACGGTCAGCATGGGCTAGGGCTTAAATAGATACGACGATTTAATGAGAACTGAACGGAAGATGGCTCTTTCCACCCTCGATTTCATAGTGGGCGTCGGCGCTATCGCCGTAGCCGTTATATCGATATACTTTTTCCTACGAGCAAGCGGCGGAATATCGAAATCAGAGCCGGGCGAAGAGTCAGAGAAACCCCCGAAGGAGGCCACCCCTACACAAATCTTGGCTGTACCTCTAGAGAGTGGCGGTCTCCAGATCCCAGCAGTTGAACGTCATCTCAGTCAGTCAGAGGTAGAGAGAGCGAGAAGTAGTATCAGAACCTTAACCCTCCAGAGCGAGCTCTTTAGTATGATACTTAAACGCCTCTTCGAGGCAGAGGACGAAGATGAGATCACAAGAGAGGAACGGCTCAGCCTCTCGAAGGGCTACGAATCTGATCTCAAGAGGATATCAGAGGACCTAAAAAAGTCCGAGCTTATCGTCTCCCTCCACGAGTTGGAGACCATCAGAGATGACATCCTGAAAAGGTTCGAAGAAACTCTCAACAGCACACAGACCCGAATAGATAACATCTTAAAGGAACTGAAACTGGAGGAAAAGAGGAAAGCACCACCAAGAGCTCCCAGCAGGCGAAAGAGGAGACCTACAAAGAAGGAGGATGAAGCCCTAGACGAAGACGAGGAAAAGGATGCCAAGCCATCCAAGCCTAAGTCAGATGTAGAGGCTAAGCTAGAACAGCTCCGGAAGGATGTCCTCAAGGAACTCGACGAGTTAGACAAGCTGGAATTAGAGGCATGAGGACACCCATTCCATGAGCTGGATAGAAGGGGCAAAAAGGAGGGCTGCCAGGGCAGCCGCAGCTCACGTCCAAAAAGGATCCGTCGTCGGCCTAGGAAGTGGCAGCACAACTCTACACTTCATCCAGATCATAGGCTCACACCTCAAATCGGGGAAGCTCAGCGACATCCTTGGAATTCCTACTAGCCATCAAGCTGCAGCGGAGGCGATAAAGGTGGGGATCCCTCTGACTAGCCTAGATGAGCATCCAAAACTGGACATCACGATAGACGGTGCCGACCAGATTGATAGGAACCTGGACGCTATCAAGGGCGGAGGAGGAGCTCTGCTCCGAGAAAAGGTGCTCGCGTCGGCCTCAAAGAAATTCATCCTAATCGCAGACTCGAGAAAACTTACAACACGCTTGGGTGAGAGTTGCCCCCTTCCAATCGAGGTTCTACCTTTCGCCATCAAGCCTGTACTGGACCGTATCAGGAACCTTGGTGCGAAGGCGAAGATTCGTGTAGGCAGCGGTAAGCTTGGTCCCGTGGTAACGGATAACGGTAACTTCATCATAGACGCCGAATTCGGTGCAATAGACGACCCCTGGAGTCTGCAGAGAAAATTAAAAGCGTTAACAGGAGTCCTCGAGACGGGTCTCTTCCTAGGCCTCACTGATATTGTATACATCGGAACCCAGGACAGCGTGAAAGATTTACGAAGACCTAGAAAAGAGGATCACTAACCTCCGCATCTAGGTACTCTTCACAGATATTCTTTTTCGTAAGTGTTTTATGTTCGAAAAACGAGTTACATTTCCTTCCTTGCGGAGTGTCATAAATGGGTAAGCGTATCATGATCGCCCTCGGCGGTAACGCCATCAAGCAACCGGATGAACTAGGGACCACCGAGGAGCAGATGAAGAACGTTGCCACAGCGTGTGGACAGATAGCCGAGATCAGTCGACAGGGTTTCGAGATCATCATCACCCACGGTAACGGTCCCCAAGTCGGAAATCTTGCCATCCAACAAGAACAAGCCCAAGAACTAGTCCCAGCTCAACCCCTGGTAATACTCGGCTCCATGACACAGGGTCAAATCGGTTACATGATGCAGCAGAGTCTCCGGAACCTTATGGGCGAAGAGAGCATTGAGGTAGTCACCGTAGTCACACAGGTGCTCGTGGACAGGGACGATCCCGACTTCACTGACCCTCACAAACCTGTCGGCCCCTTCTACAAGGAGGAGGAAGCCATTCAGCTAAAAATTGAAAAAGGTTGGACCATCCGGAAGGTGCGCCCCAACGGCGATCGTCAGTGGAGACGAGTGGTTCCATCCCCGGTGCCCCTCAAGATCGTTGAGGGTAAGGCCGTTAGGAAGATGGTGGACGCCGGCATGATAGTTATCGCTTCAGGCGGCGGGGGTATACCTGTCATTCTCAACGAGGAAGGCAAATTAGAAGGTGTCGACGCCGTCATCGACAAGGATAGAGCTGGCGAGATTTTAGCCGAGGATGTGGGGGCGGGTATTTTCCTCATCCTTACCGACGTAGACAGCGTAAAACTTGACTACGGGAAGCCAACGGAGAAACCTATCCAACGCATGACCGTAGAAAAGGCGAGAACCTATGCAAGAGAAGGGCACTTCCTACCGGGGAGCATGGGGCCAAAGGTGGAGGCATGCATCACGTTCATCGAGCATGGGGGAGAGCGGGCTATAATCACCTCGCTGGCGAAGGCCGTGAACGCACTAGAGGGTAAAGCAGGGACCACGATCACTCGAAACTGAACCTATCTCTTATATATAATGCTGAGTGAATTTTGGATTGACATGTCATCACTCTCAAGTATCTTAACCCCTCTAGTTGGCGAGATAGGCATAGGGGGGGTGGGTGGTTTTCTCGTGGGTTATTCCTTGAAGAAGGTCGCAAAGCTCGTTGCACTAGTTATAGGACTCGGTTTCCTTGGCCTCCAATACCTCGCATACAAGGGGTTCATTATGATTGACTATACGGCCATGCGGACATGGGTCGCAAGCATGATTGGAGAGGCCAGCGGAGCGCAAATGTGGATAACTGACTTTATAGTCCACGTGCCCTTCGGGGCCGCATTTGGGGGCGGGTTCTACTTGGGCCTAAAGAAAGGTTAATTGGTCGGAGTAGGAGGCAGTAAAGCCTCTCGAAGAACAGTGACAGCTCCTCCAACACTTCGTAGCAGTAGACATCTCCGAGTTCTTTGAGATTCAGCTTGGTTTCAGACGAGTAAACCATGAGTATGGCACCTCCCGGATTCAGGTGCTCGACAGCACTGGAGAGGAAGTTCATGATGACCTCGTCCCCCGTCTCACCACCAGACCAAGAAGCCTCGTCAATAGAACCCTCCGAGGGCAGGTAGGGAGGGTTGAACAGAATCCAGTCGAACCTATCGCTCTTCATTCCCTCGAAGAGGTTTCCTATCCTAAACTCTATTCTCTCAGAGACGCCAGCTCCTTCAGCCCTTTTCTGAGCCTCACTAAGGGTTTCGGGATCTATGTCAGTTGCGACTACTCTGGAGACTCTGGAGTTGGAGGCCGCAGTGATGGCCAGTATACCGGTCCCAGTCCCCATGTCAAGGACAGAACCATATACCCTCGGCTTCATATGCCTCAGTAGTAGCATCGAGTCCTCAGCTGGTTTGTAGACCTTCGCCATCCCAGTTTAATATTGTATACTCTGGAAAAAAGGTAGTCCTACCTGTCCGTTCAGCTTTTAAGACCATGGAGGTGACCTCATGGTGATATGATCATCACCGTCCTTGGTTCTGGTTCGAACGGCGGAGTTCCCCAGTGGGACTGTTGCTGCCCAAGCTGCACCCGGGCTAGAGAGGACCTGAGGCTAAGGCGGACCCGCTCATCCGTAGCCGTCTCCATTGATGGAGGTCAGCATCTCCTCATAGACGCTACCCCAGACCTGAAGCAACAGCTTGAGGCCGTCGGATTAGTACCAAGGCAAGAAAAGGCTGAATTCGACCGCCAGAGCCGGATAGACGCCGTACTCCTAACCCACGGCCACGGCGACCATTGCGTAGGTATCGCCGAGTTCTCCACAGGGAAGATCTTCGGGATTCCCGTTTTCGGTCCTCCTGACCTCATCACATTTCTATTTGGTGATTCAGAGAAGAGCATGTTTTTCAGGGACATTGGAAGGCTTGCGAGGAATTACGTTGTACCACATAGATTAGCAGAAGGAGAGAGATTGGAGTTTCTAGATGGTCTGAATGTGATAGGGTTCGAGATTGACCATACCGATAGGATGGAGGACGGCTCCTGCTTTCCCAGCAGTACTTTTGGATACGAGATGGAGGTGGAGGGCAGGAGGTTTATCTACACCCCTGACCTTGGACGGTTAACAGACAGCCTGCTGAAGCGTGTGGAGGGAGCCGACCTATTCATGCTCGACGCAACCTTCTGGTGGAACGATGAGCTAACCAGGATGAGCGGGTTGAGGAAGACCTCCTACGATCTAGGTCATGTCCCCGTTGAGGATAGCGTGAAGATACTTGAGGGAATGGATATTGGAAAGGTTTTGTACACACATCTCAACCATACGAATCCTCTGCTGGATCCAAATAAACCCATGGCGTCAATCGTGCGGGATGCTGGCTTTGAGATCGCTTTAGACGGGATGATAATCGATCTCTAACTTTTTAGGGGATAATACCACCAACTATTCGGTCAATATGCATCTTGATGAAACCATTAAAAAACTCATTGCAGAGACGAAGATTATCGTACACCCAGAGGCCTTCACACTCATCAGTATAAGTAAGAGGGAGGAGAAAGAGGCGAGACGACTCCTCCGGGATCTGGAAGCTTTTTCCTCGGTGACCTTTGATGTTGCCGAAGTGTCTCTAATTATTAAAGCGGATGAGTGGTCCGGGCTGAGGAGGAATTTTAAGGACTTCAAGGAGGAGGGGCCTTACCGCCTGATTACTTTCGATATCGTCCTAGATCTCTCTGTTGTGGGCTTCCTAGCGGCCATTTCAGCGAAGCTCGCTGAGGAGGACATTAGCATATATGCTCTGTCCACCTTCCTGAGGGATCACATCCTAGTCAAAGGGGAAGATGTAGTGAGAGCTGAAATGGTCTTAGGCCAACTAGCGAAGGAGTGCTCAACACAGTAGTAAAAACTGCATGTCTATGATCATTTTTCATATGGAGAAAATGGAACGAATTAAGATAAGCATTAGGAAGGCAATGATTGTTGAGAGGAATGCCTTCCTTTTTGACATATTGTAGTTTATCGTTACGGCTATTATGATGAGGATGATTGACCATAGGCTAAAAACGTTCAGAACCCTTGAGCCTTGGCTAATGAACTTGGTTATGAAGTCTCCGCCAGCCACTCTTGCAGGCATCGATCCTATCAGCTGTTTACTCGA
>DAOVCM010000216.1 GCA_030670015.1 Candidatus Bathyarchaeota archaeon | reverse complement strand
GCGAGTAAAGCTTTACTGAGTTCAGGCTCAATAGCGTACGCGAAGGAGAAAGCCGGATATTACACGCATATGGCAAAGGAGATGTTGAAGCCTTTCCGAGAATCCGCAGCCCAAAAGGATCTATATGACCTTGTCGAATACTTCACGGAGAGGCTGTATTAGAAGCTAAATATTGTGAATTTAAACCCTTGAAAAAATCTTTGCATTTACGTTCTCAGGCTTGGAACTACATTTCCAAATTGTCGTAAATATTTCGAAAGGGGATCTGAGTCATTCAGGTATCTCACGTGGCTTTATTGAGAGGGGTGATTCTACTAAAAATGGGGATTGTGCCTGTAGCATTTAGGACTCACCTATTAACTAATTCGCTTGGATCAGTTCACTTATTTCAGCTGGACGGAAAGGTATATTGAGGGATTACCTCTTTCCAGTTGCCCCCTGATCGATTTTTTCTTTTACGAGGGCACACAGGTTTCTGGCGATGTCCGTCTTACTCGTCAAGGGGATGTGGGTAACACTTCCCTCCCTATTAATGATGAAGACCTCGTTGGTATCGGTGCCGAAGCCAACGTTCTCCCTCGCAACGTCGTTGGCAACGACGAGATCCATATCAGCCTCTCTCATTCGATCAGTGGCCTTCTCCACCAGCTCCTCGTCTGACACATCGTACTCAGCCTTGAAGCCAACTAGGTAGACGTTGGGATCCGTCTTTTTTACGAGTTCAATTATTTTGGGGAGGGGTTTGAGTTCCAGGCGCCATCGCTCCATTCCTGAGAGAGTCTTAATCATCGTCCTGTCCACAGCACCATAATCGGATGCAGCGGCCGTGAGAAAGGCGATATCCTGCTTGGAATTCCTCAATGCGTTAACTACGGCGTCGAGCATCTCCTCTGTGGAAACCACCCTGACAACGCTAATTCCCGCTGGAGGAATGGCCGTTCCAGGACCGTAGATGAGGGTGACCTCGGCGCCTCGTCTCAACGCTTCCTCTGCGATGGCTACACCCATCTTCCCTGAGCTTGGATTTGAGATGTACCTGAAGCCGTCGAGGAACTCACGAGTCGGGCCCGCAGTAATTAAGACCTTGAGCCCGTTCATATCTCCCTTCTTTGAGAGTTTGCTTACGACGGCTGAGACGATCTCCTCCGTCCCCGGGATTTTGGCCTTTTCCTCCTCCAACCTAGGCATGAGGACCTCGACGCCGATGGACTGCAGCCGCCTGATATTCTCGATTACAAATGGGTGTTTGTACATGGATGCGTGCATAGCTGGAGCGATGATTATGGGGATGCCGGCGCCTATCGCTGTTGTCAGTAGCGTGGTCACGGGTGTATCGTCAATTGCCGCCGCCGCCTTACCTATAGTGTTGGCGGTGCTCGGGGCGACGAGCACGAGGTCTGCGCTGTCCGGGTGCTCACCTGCCAAGGTGACGTGCTCGATCCAGCCTGTGAGCTCTGTCACCACCGGGTTGCCCGTCGACCACTCCATCATGTAAGGGTGAACGATCTTCTGAGCCATGGGCGTCATCACGGTGAAGACATCTGCCCCGAGTCGCATGAGCTCCCGCGCAATCTCAGGGCTCTTGATGGCAGCGACGCTACCGGTGATGCAGAGGATAATCTTCCGTCCACTGAGGGTATCTCCCTTGGATCCTATGATTCCCTTCGATGTGTGCTCACCGAATGACATGGCGTTCAGCCAAGCCTAGGGCTCTAGAAATCTATTAAACCTTTCATAAGGGGACTTGGACGCTGCAAGGAACTAATTTAGGGCGTTGACCTTCTCGTCGAGTTCGTTGAATCTCTCCTCGAACGTCTCAATGCGTTCCTCCAACCCCTCAATCTTCTCCAGGAGAAGCTTCAGCTCCTCTTCGATATCTGTAAACTTTTTCACTAGATCCATTTCGGAGTCCACGAAATAGTCTTGATTTGGGTCAGTTTATAAATTTAACTGGGTGCTACCATAGCCTTAAGCACCTGATCGAAGTAATCTGGGCCGTAGCTCAAAGTGATCTGGTAGAATTCTCTCCTCCTCATCTCGACTCGCTCAAGGTTTCCACGTATTACTGCGGTTTCACCGGGTTTGAGCTGGAGGCGGAACTCCTCTACGTACGAGACAACTCTAAGGACATCCTGATGATCTATGTACGCATCTATCTGTTTCAGCTTTATCGGGTACAACGAGGGCATGAAACCAGCCTCGTCGCATGACAGTATCTCTCCGATGGCCTCAACTCTTCCAAGGCTCTCAATCCTCTCGGTGACCTCGTACTCGTTGTTGACCTCGTCCCACCTCCGGACGGGTTCAAATTCGACTTTCACTATGCGTCCGAGGGCCTTCGACTCATGGGTGGCGTAGATGTGCTTCTGTCTCTGGGACCGTCCATAATCCTCCTTGGAGTAGTGGGTGAAGTTCCAGTGAGCAGGTGGATCCCGGGTTGTCCAGTTATCGAACTCGTTTTTGAGCGAGCCCTCAACGTACAACTCTTCAAGTGTAGTCCGTAGCTCTCTGAGTTCCCTCCTGCCGTAGATGATGAAGTCCAAGTCGCTGTACTGGGGGTTGTGGAAACCGTGGGCGAGGGACCCGAAGACGCCAAAGTCCTCAAGCCTCAGCGTCGAGTTATCTATGACCAAGCATAGCACCTCAGCCGCTGCCTCTACTAGGGGGTCGCCATCAGCTTCCATGAGTTCCCGCAGCCTCTCATCTGGATGTACTGTGTATGACAGCTGTTCTTCTCTCACTCCCACTAACATACGGTTGAGGGAGCTGTGGAGGATCTTGTATGGGGGGTCGTGGTCCAGTGCGAACCTGAGGCCGCCATCGAAGTGGAACTTATAGTATCTGGTTGGCAGGCCGTCCCTGAGGGCTCGGGGGTCGTCTGTCCGATA
>DAOVCM010000019.1 GCA_030670015.1 Candidatus Bathyarchaeota archaeon | reverse complement strand
TACACGTAGATTTTTTAATGATAGAATTCACATAAAACACACATGAACTCAACCAAAAAGCCTAGTAAAGCTGTTACAAAAAAACAGTTAGCTAACAATGCACTGAGAAGCATGGAAGAACTGGATGTCTCAGTGTTCGTTGAGGAGCAAATTAAAGCCGTGAGTGAAGCCTTGGGTGATAAGAAGGCCCTCATCGCCGTTTCAGGTGGTGTCGACAGTACGGTTTCCGCTTTAATTACTCACAGGGCAATTGGTGACAACCTTGTTTGTGTGTTTATTGATGACAACTTCATGCGCCTTGGGGAGCCTGACAGCGTGAAAGCGATGCTCTCCTCTCCGCCACTGAATCTACCTGTAAAGGTCCTCGAAGAGCGGACGCGCTTCATTGAAGCCCTCTCAGGCCTCAGCGACGCCGAGGAGAAGCGGAAGGCTTTCAGGGAGGCTTTTTACCAGACCTTGAGTGACGCAGCTTGGGCTGAAGGATGCAACATTCTTGTTCAGGGAACTATCAAAGCTGACATCGACGAGACTAAGGGAGGTGTCAAGACGCAGCACAACATCCTCGAGCAGATCGGGATAGACACGGTTGAAAAGTTTGGCTTCAAGGTCGTCGAGCCAATCGCATCCCTCTACAAGTACCAGGTTCGGGAGGTCGCCCGGTTCATGAATATGCCTCCCGAGGCTTCTGAGAGACAGCCTTTCCCTGGCCCAGGCCTTTCAGTGCGGGTGGTGGAGAAGGTAAACGAAGACAAGCTGGACCAGCTGAGAGCCGCGACAGCTGTTGTTGAGGAGGCTTTGATGAGAGAGAGGCCCTCCCAGTACTTCGCGGCAATTATGAGCGGTGGAGCTATGGAAGCGCCGAAGATCTTACGTAGGGAAGCTGCGGATGCCCTGGGCTTGGAACAGTCGCAGATATCGGCGAATTATCTCTCTGAGAAGGCAACGGGTATGGTGGATGGTAAACGAGCTTATGGCTTCGTCGCCACTGTGGAGGTCGTAGATGAAGCGGGTAGACCTATCGATCTTGGATATGAGGCGCTGGAGAGGATGAGAGGGGAAATCCAGTCTAACTTCCCCGAGGTAACCCGCGTGCTCTACCTTGTCGCAGGGAGGGAGGACGATGAAGGCTACTTCATTTCCATACGCGCCGTCGAGACAGAGGACTTTCTCACAGCCGCAGTCTCTGAAATACCATGGTCCACACTCATTTCGGCGGCGAAGAAGATCCTGAGCACATGCCCCAAGGTGATAAAGGTCTACTATGATGTCACGCCGAAGCCGCCTGCTACGATAGAATTCGAGTAAAAATTGGCGTTGGGTTAGGCTACTTTATCCCCAGCTTCTTCATGTGGTCGTTGACGCCGTTCTTCAGGAAAACGAGATCGTTGCCGATGGTGATGAAGTTGTAGCCCTTCTCCATGCGCTCCTTTATTGTCCTCCCGGAACCTTGGTGTATACCTGCTGCTTTACCTGCTGCTTTAGTTGCGTCATAAACTGTATCTATAGCCTCCTGGACATCAGGGTGGGACATATCTCCGAGGTGTCCGAGGGAGGCAGATAGATCGGCAGGACCTATGTAAGTTACATCGACGCCCTCCACCGATGCAATGTCCTCAATGTTATCAACAGCCTTCCTTGTCTCGATCTGGCAGATAACTAGGATTTCCTCATCAGCGGTCTTCAGGTAATCAGGGTCAAACATCGCGGCGCGTCTCGGCCCACATCCTCTAAGACCTTTGGGACCATACCTAGTAGCCTTAACCGCCAGCTCAGCCTCCTCCCTGTTATTAACCCAAGGGACGATGACTCCGTAGGCACCAATGTCGAGGGCACGTTTTATAGCTACAAGGTCGTTCCACCAAGCACGAACGATAGGAGTTGTTTCCTGACCACGCATAGCCTGCATCAGGGTCTGAGCCTGATAGATGTCAAGGGGACTATGCTCGGTGTCGAAGACGAAGTAGTCGAAGCCCATTGTGGAGAGCATCTCTGCGACAATCGGGCTCTCGATAGTAATCCAGGTTCCGTAGACCTGTTCATCTCTCTTCAACCGTCTCTTAAGCTCGTTTCTCATTCTCGAACCTCCATAATGAGTCTATTTACGGTCTAGGAACGCCTATATATCACTATCCAACTTGAATCAGAAATCTAGTGTTTGTAAATTTTTTCTTGCGGATTTGATAAGGAGAAACGGAAGCCTACAGCTCTTCCTCTTTTGACGCTCTGTCTTTGAAAAACCAGTAGGACGCCTGGAGAATCTTGTAGAGGGCATAGACACCGAAGATATTTGTACCGATTATCAATAGAAATCTGAGAGGGTCACCGATATCCATTCAGCGTCACTACTCCCACACTACCATCCCGAATATTTAAACCCTCACAGGGTGTGAGCACCAACCATACGATGTAAAGAAATTAAAACCGTCATATCAGCAAGGTTATTTCTCAGTTAGTTAACAGGAGGGACCTGAAAAAACCCGACGGGTGAAGATTTATTGCAGGAGCTCCCAATAGGAACATTATGAAAACTATTAACGACGGCGACGATGTCCTACTTCACCTGGACCAGAAGCGTACATATCTCGTACGTGTAGAAGTTGACAAGCAATTCCACACGCATAAGGGTTTCGTAGAGTTAGGGGACCTTATAGGCAAGCCATACGGCTCACCCTTGTTGAGCAGCCTGGGCGTTAAGTTCCATGCGTTGCAGCCTCTCATCCGAGACAGAATCGTGAAGACAGACAGGCGGACCCAAGTTCTGTACCCAAAGGATATAGGGTACCTGCTGCTGCAACTGAACATCGGAACCGGGTGCAGGGTAGTCGAAGCAGGGACTGGAAGTGGGGCACTCACATGTGCCCTTGCAAACGCCGTTAAGCCAGATGGCAAGGTGTACAGCTACGAGATCAACCCAGATTTTCAAAGGGTCGCGGCGAGGAACATCGAGAGGGCCAGGCTGATGGACTACGTTGAGCTGAAAGAGGGTGACGTGACCGAGGTCATCGATGAGACGGATGTGGACGCCGTCGTTCTCGACATGGCAACCCCCTGGCTTGTCGTCCCACGGGCTCACTTAGCGTTGAAGGGAAGCGGCGTGTTGGCGACCTTTAGCCCTACCATAGAGCAGGTCATGAAGACCGTCTCAGCTATCAGGGAGCATCCATTCGTGGACTTGGAGACAATTGAGCTTATCTTGAGGCGGATAACGGTCGCTAGGAATAGGACTCGACCTCAGACACTCATGATTGGCCATTCCGGCTATATCACAACCGCAAGAAAGGTGCTGGAGAAAGAATCAAGCTAACCCTGTGTGCCATCAATAAGTTAATCATAAATCTCTAGTCCAGTCTTATATCCAGATGAGATATGTTGGATAACCAAGCTCTAGACATCATGAAGAGGATGATGGAGGCTTTCGGACCCTCTGGGTTCGAGCGTGAAGTTAACGCCCTAGCCAAGGAGTATATGGAACCCTACTCGGACGAAGTTGTCGTCGATAAGCTAGGCACCGTCACCTTCGTCTCGAAGGGCTCGTCGGAGAGACCACGTGTACTCATTACAGGCCACACTGACGAGGTAGGGTTTATCGTGTCATCCGTAACCAAGGAGGGCTTCCTGACTTTCAACCAGCTAGGAGGCTGGTGGGATCAGGTGCTGTTGGGCCAGCGGGTTGTAATCCGTGGAAACAAGGGCGATATCCACGGGGTGATAGCCGCCAAGCCACCGCATATCCTGTCACAGGAGGAGCGGAAGAAGGTAGTGGAGAAGAAGAACATGTACATCGATATAGGCGCCACAAGCAAGGAGGAAGCCGAGGAAGCTGGCCTCAGGGTCGGCGATCCTGTCGTCCCGTGGAGCCCCTTCCGTATAATCCAGGGCGGAAAGGTGGCCATGGGGAAAGCCTTCGACGACCGTATCGGCGCCTTCGTTCTTATGGAAGCCATCCGACGCATCAAGGAGCAGGGGATAAAGCACCCTAACACGGTTTATGGCGCCGCAACAGTCCAGGAGGAGGTCGGCCTCAGGGGCGCCCAGACGATAGCCCACGTCGTCAAGCCTGATGTCGCTCTCGTCCTCGAGGTGGACATCGCCGGTGACGTCCCAGGCATCAAGCCCCACGAGGCACTGACCAAGATGGGCCAGGGACCAGCGCTACTCACCTACGACAGGAGCATGATCCCAAACCAGCCCCTGAAAGAGTTTATACTCGAGGTTGCGAAGCAGGCCCAGATACCACTACAGCTCAGCCAGATGTCCGGTGGGGGCACAGACGCAGGTCGAATCCACATGAATAGAGCTGGTTGCCCCTCCGTGGTCATTACAGTGCCTACCAGGCACATCCACAGCCACGTCGGACTCCTCAGCTTAAAAGATACAAAGAATGCTGTCCGCTTAGTAATCGAACTCATTAAGCGGCTTGATGCCAAGACCGTTGATGGTTTTACCGCCCTCTAATCTTTTTCCTTTCCCAACCACTTTTTTCATGCGCCTGCTATTCACAGGAACGGTCTAACAGCCATTGGTTTTGGAAGGTGAGGGTTCTATGAACCGAGTCCAATCGATCTTGAACATGGCCACGAGGAGGAGGACAAGCAGGATAACAGAAGCTAAACCCCCTAAGACTCCCCCTGATTCAAAAAGATCTCGAACTAATTCATAGCTCAGTTGCCCTGCGTAAGCGATGATGACGCACATGATTGTCTTACCAAGGAATGCCGCTGTAAGTGCCTTCTTCAAGTCGTATCTGAGCATTCCAAGGGGTATTAGGATGAGATCGTCAGGCAGGGGCAGCAGGGCAAACAAGAAGATGACAATCATCCCGTATCTCTGCACGAGGAGCTTAGCACTCTCAAGCCGCTCTCCATATTTCTCCCCGATCACCTTACGACCGCCCATGCCGATAAGATAGGCGGAGAACTCGCCAATGGTTGAGCCAAGCCCGCATGCAAGCCCTAGGAGCATGGGGTTGAGGGTCGCCCCGAAGGCGTATATTGTTAGGGTGAAGGGTACAGGAAAGAATATTGTGAAGTTACCGAAGATGGAGATGAGGAAAGCCCCGGCGTAACCGTAGGTCTGGACGATTCCCCCCATCCAACCCCATACATCCATCATGGCCACTTCCTGATTCCTCTGGGATTAACCATTTCTCATACTAAAGGAGTTTACATACAAATAATAACATCCCTATATCTGCCCACCATCTTTAGTCCTCTGGACCGGCAATCCAAAATAAAACATGCCACACAGTCACAGACAGGTATATAGACATGATAAGGGTGGAGGATATCAACGTAGACAATGTTGAGGACGTCTTCAAAGTCTGTTCCTATAATAAACTGGAGGACCCACTCCAGCAGTCTGGAATCACCCTCAAAAGGCAATGGCTCCTAGGTATGCTGAGGAAATATGGCCCCTGCACGAAGCTTGCATACTATGATGACAAACCGGTCGCCCAGATCCTCTACTATCCAGAGTCAGCAGCCCCCTTCATCACCAATCCCCGGGAAGATGTAGTCTTCATCAACTGCGTCTACAACCCCTTCCCTCAAGCCCGCGGCAAGGGCGCCGGGACCGCTTTAATAAATAAGATATTACACGAATGCAGGGACAAGCTCCCAATCCTAAGAGGAAAACCCTGTCGATTCATCGTAGCAAAACCCTTCAACACCGGCGAGGGTATCCCCCTAGACAAGTTCTACAGAACAAACGGCTTCAAGCAAGGTCAACACGAGATGTTCCATGAGATCGCAGCAGAGTACATACCAAGAGTGATGGGGGAATACCGACCTTTACCTGAGGACCGTGGTAGGGCTGTAATGTTTTACGACCCAACGTGTGAGTTCAGCTATCCTTTCGCCGTCCACGTCAAGGAGTTCCTACAGGGGATCGATACAGACCTCCCCGTAGATCTAATCAACTCATGGCTTCAACCTGAAGAGTCCATCAGACGGGGGAACCAAGGGTTAATCGTGAACGCCACGGTCATAAGGAGCTTCTGGATTGAGAAGGAGAAGTTCCGAAACGAGGTAATACAGGCCCTAGATAAGTGACGTTTCACAACATTGGTTCTATATAACAAACTTAGTCAATACCCTTTTTTCAACGATATGCGCGCTGAATAATTCACTTTTTTCTTAAGAGGACTACATTATATCATTCTAGGACGATGAATGATGGATTATATCAAGGTGATCGCTCCTGGGGAGGAATGGAGAGGCTTGAGGAGGTCATATATCCAATGGCGCGCACAGGGAACTCACACATACGCCACACACGTCATCACCGCAGAGCAGACACATGACCCAAATAATCTGAAAAAAACACTCCTCTAACCTCTCGAATAGAGATGAAAAAAGGACGGCAAATCCCACTCCGAATCAAGTTCCACTTGAAAAACACACGCCTTTTCAACTGAAAACACAACTTCATACGGTTGCCGTGCGGAACACGGTCGGAACAGTATCCAACAAAACTCAAAAGGCGTAAGAAACACAGACCAAAACACGAAACAAACCTGAAAAACCCTTCTCCCGAGACATTTGAAAAGGGGGAGGGGGGGATCACCAGAGTCAGAGTATTAGGTATGAGATGAGTAAAGTATGATAACGGAAGGACACACCTCTAGATTTATCGAATTCACCCGCGTGGTTCCTTGCGGTGGCATAGCCCTTTCCCGAAATGATGTAAAAAGAGGCAGTGTCTCTTCTACTGTATAGAAAAGACTTTTCTAAGATTTCAAGGTTTGATAATGGGTGAAGCCGAGGAATCTGAGATGAGTAATATCCGGCGAAGTTCCAAACTGAAAATTATTGGACGTGGTACATGGTACGACAAGGCAGCTGCTGAACTCATAGAGAGGGAGAGGCACCTGGGTCGCAGCCTAGACCTGATCAGGACAGAGAGCGGTCTAGGCGCATCTGGGTTCCCTCACATCGGGAGCCTTGGAGATGCGCTCAGAAACTACGCAGTCGCTATGGGAGTCAAGGTCCAAGGATACAACTCAGAGCTCATCGCTTTTTCAGATGACAAAGACGGTCTAAGAAAAGTACCTGCAGGCCTGCCCCCTGAGATGGAGAAGTGGCTGGGCTACCCCGTCTCCTCAATACCTGACCCCTTCGGTGACTGCCACGACAGCTTCGGCGCTCACATGACATCCCTTCTCCTAGAAGCCCTGGACATCAGCGGCGCAGAATACAACTTCAAATCAGGCTCCAAAATCTACAAAGAGGGCATCCTCAACGATGAAATTGTCACAATGATGGAGAACACGGACAAGATCGGAGAGATCATCAAGGAAGAGATTGGCCAGGAAAAGTACACTGAGACCTTGCCATACTTTGCTGTTTGCGAGAACTGTGACCGCATATACACCACTAACACGTACAGATACATCCCTGACGAGCACAGGGTCCTATACAAATGTGAAGGAATGGAGGTGAAGGGTAGATGGCTCAAAGGATGCGGCCACAAGGGGGAGGTTGACGTTCTCGCAGGCAAGGGTAAGCTCAGCTGGAAGGTGGAGTTCGCCGCGAGGTGGAAGGCTCTTGACATCCGTTTCGAGGCCTATGGCAAAGACATCGCTGACTCTGTGAGGGTTAACGACCGGATATGTAGAGAAATACTAGACTTTGAACCTCCCATGCACGTACAGTACGAGATGTTCCTAGACAGGGGAGGAAGGAAAATCTCAAAATCCGCTGGTAATGTTTTCACGCCACAAGTCTGGTACAGATACGGTTCTCCACAGTCCCTGAACTTGCTGATCTTCAAGCGGTTCGTCGGCACGAAAAGTGGTTCAGTGGAGGAAATCCCGCCCCACATGGATGAACTCGACTTACTAGAGGACATCTTCTTTGGAAAGAGAAAAGTAGCGGATGAGATGGAGCAGGCGAAGCTAACGGGGCTCTACGAGTACTGCTGGATGCATAAGCCACCTGAAACTTCCAGTGTCCACGTCCCATACAACCTGATGGTAAATCTAGCCAAAGTGGCGCCTGAAAGATCTGAGGCTGATTTCATCAGGGAGAAATTAGAGACCTATGGAATCCTAAGAGATGGAGATCAGGGTCTAGAGCAGAGGATAACCCTGGCATTGAACTGGGTTGAAGACTATGGAGAGGTTGAGAAGAGGAAGGTCGAATTAACACAGGACATGGCGAAGGCAGTGAACAGGCTGATTAAACTCCTGAAGGAGGCTGATGATGAGGACGATTACCAAGGATCGGTCTTTGAAGCTGCGCGGGCTGAAGGGTTGAGCCCAAGAGCACTCTTCCACATAGTTTACCAGATACTCATTGGTCAGAAGCAGGGTCCACGGTTTGGACCCTATGTCGCTGCAATAGGAAAGAATAATGTAATAAAGGAACTTGAAAAAACTTTAGAAACGTCGAAGTTAAAATAGAAAAATGGAGGGGTTCAGGCGTAGGGTTTACCGCCTCTTCCCCATGAGGTCCTGTCAACATCCTGGATGATCACAGTCACTGCTTCAGGCTTGCATCCACAGCTTTCGCATACAGCTTTCGTCACAAGTTCAATGGTCTTCGCCTTTACAGCATCATCTCTGCCCTTGAACCACCTAATCTCAACGAGAGGCATATAGACACCGGGGAGTATATTCCTGCAATAAATAAGAGGTTTTCCGAAGACTATACATCCATGAAAGGAGTAGCCCAGTCTCCAGCGTCAATATGATGGTAAATAGAATCGAATAATGAGGCGGGCTCTACACTCAAGATCCTCATCATTATTCAGAGGGGCAATGTCATCATCGCCCGCCGAATAACCTAAGAGAATAAGCGAACAAAAATCTTGTGGATGACCATCAGAGTCTAATACAATAATTGAGCGATAGAGCTGAATATCTAGATAGATCATCTTTCTCTAAACTGTGTAAACATTCAGTAGTAAAAAATGGAGGCTAGAAAGGACGTACTATGACCGAGAGGGGTTCCAAAAAAGAGTACAATAAGATATCAAGAACCCGACTGGATTATGATGACAATCAAGTACGAATTTCTATTACCTGTGTAGAAAATGGGTCAAGTTGTCAGACAGCCTCACGCTATAGCCTGAATTTAATAACTAAGCTTATCCAGATGAAAGTAAACTATAGAAGGTAAGAATGGAGATAATAAGCGCCGTATTCACGGAGAGAGGGATCGTAATCCCTGCACAGAATGAGGCAAACAGCCTCTACCAAGACGGCTATGGTTCCCTGCTTACAGATAGCTACCTGCTCACTCTGAAACCCTTTGAGGTTCTATACCTTGTAGAACGGAGGAAAATCGCGGTCATAGACGAGGAAAATCACAAGAAGTTAGTGTTCCAAGAACTCCTATGGAAGTTCTCCGCTGAAGATCCCAACTTCTGGACCCGCTACATAGTATACAGAGATCTAAGGGAGAGAGGTTTCGTAGCAAAGGACGGACCAGGGCTAGGGATCGACTTCCTTGTCTACGAGCGTGGTGCATATGGAAAGAGGATGCCCAAATACCAAGTCTACACCATCTGGGAAGGAATCCAAGACTCAATCAATAACCTCAGTGAGATCCTAACCGTGGCGGAAGAGGAACAAAGGATCCTGAGGCTCGCCGTTATGGATAGAAGGGGCGAGATAGTCTACTACACCCTATCTGAGATAAAGTTCAACGAAAAAGATGGTGATACACCTAAACCTTGCTTATGAGTTTATCCAGCTTCACCAAGACCTGCTCCGCTGTAGCCATATCTCGAACAGTAACGCAGCCCTCTTTAAGTTCACGTTCACCGACGATAACCACGCTCTTAACATTCTTTCTGTTCGCGATGTCGAGCTGCTTCCTCAAGCTCCTACTTAATAAGTCCAACTCTGTTGAGATGCTAGCGCGCCGAAGCATCTGAGCAACCTCAACCGCCTTGGACCTAACCTTCTCGGAGGTCCAGGCCACGAAGACTCTTGGTCCAAGATTAAGATCTTCGAAAGCGCCC
>DAOVCM010000113.1 GCA_030670015.1 Candidatus Bathyarchaeota archaeon | reverse complement strand
GACAAGCAGATAACAATCAATGTCCTTAAAGTCCTCTCTAACCGTGAAATATGTAAGAGCGAAGTTCGTCGTGTACAAGACGGGGGCGTTCCTGCCGGGGTTCCCGAATGTCTCCAGTCCAGGCTCTACAGTTACGGGCTTAACAGGGTCAGTGTAGATGTTGGTCCTCCAGATGATCAATGGAAGGATGGGCCACATCTCCATGCTGTTCAGGACCAGTACGTCGGCATACCTGCTCACGAGCGTCGATGCCATGTATGACTCTTTCCACGCCTTGACTATGGGGTCATCGTTCTCGTTACACCACGCGCTTATCGGGGTTCCCATCAGGGGAAAGCCCGAGAGGTCGTCCTTTTTATCGGTGGCGCTCCTCCTCAGCATCGTGAAGTTGTTTATGGTGTCCCTGATCCCGTCATCGGGTAGCGTTCCCGGGTCGAGAACCAGATCCTCGATGCCAAGTTGTAGGAGCGTGCTCGCCAGTGACCTGAGTCGGTCCAGGTCATTGGGCGCCGAGACGACGAGGGGACACTTGTACATCAGTGACAGCTGAGCCATCTCCTTCCAGTTATCTTTATTGGCGGCGTAGATGAGGGGTCTCGCCTCTCCCAACGCCGTCAACCCGTTCTCGATAATTTCAGGGCTGAAGGAGCAGAGGACGAGAGGCATATCGGTCGTCTCGGCGACCTTTTTCACCCTCTCCCCGAACTGCACGGGGTCGTTGGAGACGCAGCGGACGGCGATCATGTCGAGGGTGAGGTCCATCCCGATGTAGCGGTATTCGAAGTCGCTTGCCCTCTTGACCTTTGCGAGCATCTCCTCCTCCGGCATATTGTCGCTGACGGATATCGCGATAGCCGTCGGGTTGTTGTACCTGAACTCGTGCCTGTACATAACCGTCTTTCCGCCAAGTCTCACTTCTCGCCCTTTGCTGCTGACCCTCACCTCCCTCACAGCTGGCCTCAGCAGCACCATCAGCTTCCCCTGGCTTTTCCTGTAGTTCTCTTCCTCGAAGAGGGGGGTGCAGAGTTCGAGGTCCACCTTCCTGTCGGCGACCTTGACCGCGAAGGCGAAGCAGGTGTCCTCGCCACATATCCCACAGTTCGTCTTCGGGAGGAGGTTGAATACGTCGAGGGGACTGATCTTCTTGGACATTAGGCCACCTCCAAGCCGACCCAGTCTTTAGGCACTGTTTTTGTGGTGCTCTGACGCATCAGCCATCCTGCGACGTCCTTGACGGTCTTGATCGCGGCTGGATGGAGCATGATGAACATGTCGACCCCAGCGAGGAGGAACACAAGGGTTGACGTTGTCTCCCATAGGGGCCCCCTGAGTTTTCGGGGTCCAAGTTCAGGGGCCTTCCTCCAGGCTTCCCGGGCTGCCCAGGAGTTGGATGTGGCCGCGGCCATGGGCATCATGAGCTCCTCGTCTCCCCATAGCCCCGCTAAGCGCATTCTCTCCATTATGGTGAAGGCGTACTCGATGCCGTACCCGAGTGCGGCTGAGGTGGGGTCTATAACGATCCTCTCCTTCGGAACGTATTCCAAGATCTTTCTGTTAAGCTCTTTCTGCTGATTGATATCCAGAGAGGTCCACGCGAGGATACAGTGATCGTATTTCTTCGCGGCTTCTGCGATAGGTTCGTAAAGGTCTGGAGTCGCCGAACTGAGTAGGATGTTCTCCCCCTCAGCTACCTCCGCAGCCTTAGTCAGTATTTCGATGTCCTTCTTAGGGTTACCGGATCCTCCGATGATGAGGGGGACATCGACGGCCTGCAGGACCTCCTCGATAAGCTTGGCTGACTCGGTTGCGGGCGTGTCGTTAATAAGCGGGTCTGTGCTGATCAACTCTAGATCGATCATGTCCACATCGAATTTCTCAACGTATCTTCTAGCCCACTCGGCGGGATCCTCCACCACGTCGCCGAAGTGCTCTCTCACCGGCGGTGATAGGTGGATCTTCATGTCGAAGACGTCGCCCACGGTGACCGGGGGGTGAGGCTTCTCGTCCTCGAAGATGTAAAAGGGAGGGGTCTTCTCCCCGCCGATGGTTATCTGCCTGTTTCTGGTCCCGCCTTGAGACTTTGTCGCGCCGAGGACGACCTCGACGATCTGGCTGCGATAGGACTCCACTGGAGGAACGAATTGCGACGTCAATATCTTGGTTGGTTTCGCTGCTGGCGCGACTGCTCTGGGAACCTGTTGGGGGATGAATTGGGGCTGCAGAAGGAACTCCAGGTGTTCGACTACGAGATCAACATCCTGTAGCTCAAGTTCCTTCAGATCATTGAGCCATTTTAGAAGACCGAGATCGTAGGTGTCCTTCTTCTCTTCATTATCCGCCAACAGGACTCACCTCTACTTCTCAATCCTTCTGATGATGACCTTATCCGCGTGGATCCTCGCGTTCTCCATTATGATCCTGAATCCTCCAACTGTAGCAGACATCATCGGTATTGGTCCGAGAATGGAGGCTTCTTCAGGAGCCGCCTTTGCGATTTCAACCGCTCCCTCAACTGCAGCCTCTATGAGGGCTGCCCATCTCTCCTTCACAGGGTGGCCTTTCTCATCTAGGAACTCTTTAAGCTCGTCTACGTTGGTGACATCTTCCTCCGTCGGGATCTTATTGACGACATCTTCAGGTATGAAGCCTTCCAGTCTCTTCTTGACCTTCTTCGGCAACCAGACGATCCGGTTCCATCCTCCATCCACCTGGAGGAACTTGGGGGACCTCATGTACTCGATGGAGAGGCCGTGGAAGCCGTCGACCTGGGTTCCGCCAGCAGTGGTGTCAGCCATCGTCGAGAATGGCAGGCCGTTGATCGTCTTCCCCCTGAAGTCTCTGTCGACTATGCCCAGTCCATCCACCTCCGGGATGTAGAAGGCGATGGCCTCGAAGCAACCGCAGGAGGTATGCGGGTAGCCGAACGCCGTGTACAGCTGGACCCTCTTCACCACGCCCAGCGTCTTCTCGTTCGACATCTCGTTGACACCTATGTATTCTCCCTTCCAGTCGTCCAGACATTCGCCCTTCTCTACAGCGAAGATCGGTCCCTTCGGGTCGATCCGGGCTGCAGCCCTCCCGTCAAACCAGCTTATGGCTCCGCAGTTGGCGTAACGCTGAGGCGTTATGGTGCAGACGTGGCTTGGGGCGAAGGACTGGCACAGAGCGCAGCCGTAGAACACGTCCGCCTCATCGTCCTTCATACCCCGTGCCCTAGCGTCCCGTGCCTCGTACACCTCCCTCGCCTCGGCATACATCTCTTTTACCTTCTCAGCGTCTGTGATGAAGGTTATCTGTATCTTCTCGATGAGAGGCATATCCATCTTGTACAGTCTCTGGATCACCTTTCCCATCAACTCGAAGCTGTCCATACCTTTCTTAACGGAGGCCTTGCTAAGCCTCATGTGGATATCATAACGCTGATTTATGTGCATGAACCCTTGAATAAAGTTAAAGTAATCGTGAAGCCTCCGCTCGATGACGCCCTCAAGATCCTCCTCGACCTCCTTACCCGCGACCTCGATATAGAGGCCGAAGGGCAGGGAGGTCCCCGGCTCCACGTCCTTGATATCTAATCCGATGATCGTGATCTTTCCGTCCTCGACCTCGTCTAGACTCCTATATCTTACTAGCTCGAACTTATCCGTTATACGTGGGCCGCCCAGCTCAACATGGGTGTCGGGCCATCGGATTCTCTCGCCCTCGTATATGACTCCAACGTCCACAGGTATATCTTCAAAGGACATCTTATTTCACCTTCAGTTCCTCAACTATGTTTTTTAGATTTTCCTCCCACTTCTCTAGGGAGAGGTTTGGAAAGGACCATGAGGCTTGGGGCTGATAATACCGGTCTATCGAGATCGTCATCAAATACTTATCGCCGCGCAGCGCGAAGTGTTTCAAACCTGACAGGATCAGCCAGCTCATGTAGTAGGAGAACCCCACCATCAAGACTAGATCGTACTGCCCTTTGCCGTCCAGCCCCATCCAACTGGGGTCTTTGAGCCTATCCCCGATCTCGACCAAGGACATTGAAGCCGCCGCCTTACATCCTCTTTTCTTGAATTCGCCAATAATATGCGCTGTAGCTACAACGGGGATCTTCACCGCCTTGGCGATCATGATCGTATAATCGATGGGCTTCTTCTCGTCGAGCTCTTCCACGGTTGACTCGTGCCCGACGACGAGCAAGGGCCTCTTCGACCTCTTGATCAACGCAGAGACGATCTTTGGCTTCGATACTACGAAAGCCCTTGTGGGGCCTGGTATCTCGGCTATCTGCCAAGATTCTGTCTTCGCCATCTTAACTCGCCCTCTCCCTGATCAATCTCTTTAAGAGTGTGGGGTCGGGTATTTCCCGTTCCTCCCAGCCCTTTTCCTCAAGGATTTTCAGGATCTCACTCCTCATTGTGAGGGG
>DAOVCM010000261.1 GCA_030670015.1 Candidatus Bathyarchaeota archaeon | reverse complement strand
CATCACTGTGATCGAGGGAGGGGTCGTAGGAGTCATATTCGATGGTAGGGGCAGACCTTTTACTCTCCCCGAGGAGCAAGATAAAAGGAAGAGTATGCTGGCGGAGTGGATAAGATCGTTGAGAATGTACCCGGACGACGTAATTACCTGGGGTTAATCTAAATGTTCGAGGAAAGAAATAACATCAGGTTTGCGAAGGAAGCCCATGCATACACTCCCGGTCTCAAAATCAAGAGAATTATAAAAATTCGGAAAGTCAGGAGGCTACCTATCCCTGGAAAAGTCCTCGTCGAGGTAGGTGAAACAGTAGATTTCAACACGCTCCTCGCGGAAACAATGGTTCCTGGTGATCCCTATGTAATCAATGCTACCGCAGAACTAGGTATCGAGAGGGGTACGCTTGCAGAGTATATGAAAAAGAGAGAAGGGGACAAGGTCTACAAGGATGAGGACTTGGCCGGATTTAACGCCTTCTTCGGACTCTGGAAGAACTGGATCAAATCACCAATTAACGGCTACATTGAAACAATCTCCCCTGTTAGTGGGCAGATCATTGTGAGGGAGGAGCCCGTCCCCGTCTACGTGAACGCCTACATCCCAGGAAAAGTAGTGGAGGTCCTAGAAAGTGAGGGAGCTATAATTGAGGCAGATGCCGCCTTCGTCCAAGGCATCTTCGGGATCGGAGGAGAGGCCCATGGCGAAATAAAGATTATCTCTGACGATCCTGAAGTCGTAATAAGAGCTGAACATTTGACAGTTGATTTGAAGAGTAAGGTGATCGTCGGTGGATCCCTATTTACAGGCGAAGCCTTAAACAGAGCAGTCAAAATTGGTGTAGCAGGCATCGTGACTGGAGGTATTGTGGATGTTGATCTTGAGAGCTTGCTGGGATACGAGATCGGTGTCGCAATAACGGGGCAAGAAGATGTCGGCTTCACGCTCATCGTGACAGAGGGATTCGGAGAGATGGCCATGAATCCGAGAACACTGGACCTGCTCAAAGAGTTCGAGGGGGAAATGGCAGTAATCAACGGTACTACGCAGATCAGAGCCGGTGTCCTCAGGCCTGAAATAATCATCCCCCACGGCGAGGAGGCAGAGCCTGAGACTGAGGATGAGTTAGCCAGCGGAATGAGAGCAGGAACTCGGATAAGGATCATTAGACAGCCTTATTTCGGGGCTCTGGGAACCGTAATAAGCCTGCCAGTAGAACTACAGAAGGTCGAGACAGAGTCGACCGTCCGCGTTATAGAGATAGAACTCGATGAGGGAGAGAGGGTAATCGTCCCAAGGGCCAATGTTGAGATCCTTGAGACATAAATTCCACATCGCCTTTTACAAATCTGCCTCCTATCACGCGCCTCTAAATAGTACTCACCTTTCAGTAGCCCGTATTTATCCCCACCATCTGTTTATCCATCCAATTCGAAGTGCAACAGTACTAGGCGAAACAGTATGTATAAGGTGATTTTCACGGTCGTTGATGTCCCTGAGCCCAAGAGCGTAGACGGAGAGCCAACCCATGTTACAGGTCCTTGTAAGGTCTACAGGGTCGGTGACAGGATCACCTTTACGAGCAATCCTGGTAGAATCGTGATGGAGGAGACGGACGGCGTCTGTCTAGCTGCTTTCAGTGCTATCCTGCCCCTTACATCGGCTATGTGCAGGGATGTCACGGAGCCCTGGGACTACATGAACAAGATAAAGTACTACTGCTGCCCTGACGTGGAGCGCCCTGTGGTCTTCAAGGTGAAGCGCATCCCAGTCGAGCAGGGTGAAGTTCCTATTCGATAGGCTACATCTACATCCTTCTCCGGCTGCTTAACATTCCTGAAGTTAAATTATAGTGTAACATCGTACGCGGTCTTAAGGTCCCCAGCACGCCATAAGTCGGAGGTCTTTCTCCCAGAGGATCAGTCCGATCAGGCTTAGGTATACTGTGGAGAAGATTGAGACGAAGCTGGCTGAGTGATTGTAACGACCTTACGGTTAAGGTGAGTTTCCCAGCACGGGATAGTCAACTCGGCATATCTTTATACCTTGCAGACACACTACTGGCGCCTTCCCATCTTCTCCTCCGCCCTGGCTTTGTACCGGGCTATAACCTCCGGCTGACGGAGGACACTGTCCAAGTTCTCAGCCACCAAGGATGCATATAACTCCCCGAGGGAGGTGTCAAGTTCACCCAAGCGTTCATGGCATTCCCTACCCCTTATGAGGGCCTCCTCGCAGTCTGGGGTACATGGGAAGAAGTATCCCACGAAGTACAGGTAGGGGTCAACTGTGCCAAGCTGCTCCGCTTGCCTGATCTGTAGGGCGGCCCGCTCCTCCACGTTCCTGCCTCCTTCCCTGTCCGAGGCGTAGGCGTTGACGCAACAACGGGGGTAACCGAGGGTCTCACCCATCTTCCTGAGCCAGGAACCTTCGAACTCCTCGGGATAGGCGAGACGGACTCTCTCCTGGTCCGGGGAGGCGTGCGCGTATGCCTTGACCCTTAGCTTCCCCCGTTCTCTCATC
>DAOVCM010000072.1 GCA_030670015.1 Candidatus Bathyarchaeota archaeon | reverse complement strand
CGCGCGCATATACAAGTGACGATGTCTGGGGTACAACTGAGACGATTATGAGTTCGGCATTCCACTTAACCGAGTGCTCTACAGCATGGTTAAGTGCGTGTTCTGATGGCTCAGATCCATCCACGGCAACAAGTATCTTCTTAATCAATTCATATCAAACAATTATTTCTCTGTATAAGATCTAAATATCCCCATCAGGGATAGCGCGCGCCTCTTATCAGTATATATAGGCTTGAGATTCGAAACATTGAAGCTATTGAAGGAGATGAGACCATTCTGAATGAGACGCTGACCGCTAACTTCGAACTTCCCTCCGTTAATTTTTATAAGTGTTCGCTGTAGGTTCAAAGATGTTCCAAATGGTCCAATTCAAGAAGAATCTGAGATACCAAGTAAAAGTTAATTGGGACGGGGAAAGTGGCGGCTTCGTTGAATGTGAGAACTGTGGCGACCTGAGGGTGGACATTCCTCGCGAATTCTCAGGCCTTGGGTGTAGCCCCTGTCCCGACCATTTATTTCTAGCCTCCATAGGTGGCTGTCTCCTAACGACGTTACTCCATTTCAAAGGTAGGTTTAATCTGGACATCGCGGATGTGAATATATCGGTCTCGGAGGATATAACCCTGAGCCGGTCTGATGGATACAGGATACGCTCAGTCAAGGCTGTTATGAGCGTCAAGGCTAATCTGGGGAGCGTTGATATTGTCAAGCGGTGTGCTAAGCTAGCGAAGGACTACTGCCACATAACGAGATCCATAGAGGCTTGTACTCCTCTCGATGTCTCAGTTGAGGTCAAACTCTAGAGAATGCGCGCGCATAACCACATGCTACTCAGGTATTGAGTCACTCTTTGATATCGAAAACGAGTATGAGGATACTCGGAGCAGATATACTGATCGCAATGGGGAACAGCTGGGAGAAACCAAAGACCTCGATCAATTTCGATGAAAAAAAGTGGTGAGATAGCCCCCATTATACTCCCGGGCAGGAAGAGGAGAGAGTACCCCCTACCCCTATAGCTCCGTGGCCTGAGCTGTGCAACAATATCAGACCTCGCTGTCATCCTAAGGGTCCCCGAAAAACCATACGTCATGTAGACGACTACGAAGGGCCACTCCCCAGGAGCTACTGTCATCAGCCCCAGCAGGACAGT
This sequence comes from Candidatus Bathyarchaeota archaeon, assembly GCA_030670015.1. GTDB lineage: Archaea > Thermoproteota > Bathyarchaeia > TCS64 > TCS64 > DAOVCM01. Next base: position 4,442 of record DAOVCM010000072.1, on the reverse strand, counting down.
GCTGAGAATGATGGTCATGGTCAGCCACCTTTTAGAGCCAAACCTCGAAGAGAAGGCGCCCCCGAGGGGGGGCAGAGATAAGCCCTGAGATGGAGAGGCTGCTGTAGATGAGGTCCATCTGGTCCACGATAAAGTCCTTCTCGTCCACCATGAAAATGGGCATGAAGGGGCTGATCATTTGCATAACCATGGTGCGCATAGCAGTGTAGACCAGGAAGATCAGGAGCGCTGGCGTTATGAGCGACATAGCGTCCCCCGAGCTGTTTCTCTCCTCTGTCCTAGTGATATCAACCTCTTCGACTGCACTATAGTCCACCTTCATGACTAGAAAGGTTCTCAGAATAATCGGTATCTCCCAGAAAAGGTAGACATTCCTCCTGTTAGACCTAGATACCCTAGAGATATGCTCAAGGTCAATGGTCCGGGGGCGCGCGCTGAGAGGAAACGCCTGGTGATAAAGTGTATTTTGGTATAGGGAAGCAGGAGCGATGATTTATTCATGTCAGATAAAGCAAAAGAGATCCTCAACGAAATATATAAAAATGTGCTAGAATAGATTTCCCAGATAAAACCTAAGAAGCGATTTCAGACTTTAATTTCCTATTATACTAAGCATAAATATCTCCAATTAATCCTTACGCGAGTGACCCCTAGCCTTTACTTATTTCCAAGAGATTATTAGGGGGCGGAATTCAAACTTAGAGATGACTTAATCATGAGTGAATACGAGATGAAAGCTTACGGGCCTGTCCCTTCTAGGAGACTCGGGCAAAGCGTGGGAATAAATCACATCCCCCCGAAGATTTGTACATATTCCTGCGTCTACTGCCAACTCGGTCGCACGATAAGTATGCAGTCAGAGAGGCGCGAGTTCTATTCCCCTGAGAAAGTCTCTAGGGAGGTGAAGACACAGGTTGATAAGGCGCTGAACAGAAACGAACACATCAACTACCTCACATTCGTGCCAGACGGTGAACCCACGTTAGACATAAACCTTGGTAGGGAGATCGAACTTCTGAAGCCCCTCGGAATAAAGATTGCTGTGATCTCGAACGCTTCGTTGATGTGGCGGGAGGATGTCAGGAGCGACCTGCTTGAAGCCGACTGGGTTTCCATGAAAGTAGATGCCGTTACCGAGACCTTGTGGCGGAGGGTTAATAGACCCCACGGAGCGCTGGAGCACAAGTCTGTTCTGGAGGGGATGAAGGCGTTCGCAGAAATATTCAAGGGCGAGTTGGCTACTGAGACGATGCTGATCAAAGGCCTTAACGACGGCGGTAAAGAGGTCGAGAAGATCGCCGACTTCTTGAAGGATTTAAGGCCAGAAAAAGCTTACGTAGCGCTTCCCACGAGGCCACCAGCGGAGAAATGGGCGAAACCTGCAGACGAGTGGGCCATAAACAGGGCATATCAGATCTTCGATGAGAAGCTTAAACATGTCGAATACCTGATCGGATACGAGGGGAACGCGTTCGCTTTCACGGGGAACGTCGAAGAGGATCTGCTCAGCATCACATCCGTACACCCAATGCGAGAAGAAGGAGTTGACATGCTACTATTTAAAGCGGGCGAGAACTGGGACACTGTTCACAGATTGATCGAAAAACACAAGCTCGTCGAGACAGAGTATATGGGGAAAAAGTTCTATATGAGGAAGCTACCAAGTCATGCGAGTTGAGCACAAGAAAGTCACGGGTCTTAAGTAGGTATATTACCTATTACGTGAGTAAGCTGCGAATTTAAGTATTGAAGATTTTTCTTCTATCGTGCGTTCGTTACAAATTGCTACTCAATTGTAGCGTGTTGACTCTTCATCGCCTCCTCTGAAACCCCCATTCTAGCCATAAGTTCGGCGATGACGCTGTCTAAGAAAACCATGCAGGAGTCCTCGAACATAGTTCCCATTGGTGCCAGGGGTTCGTGATCACCGAGAAGCTGACGTGAATGATACTCATCCTCACGCGCTTTCATCTCCCTTCCCGGTACATTCACGAAAAGGTCCGCGATCATTCCCAGCGGAGAAGCAGGGTGGGAGGTTACAGCGAGTACCTTAGCTCCAAGGCTTTTAGCCATCTTCGCTACAGTGAGGGGCAACGTGGTGCTACCTGAGCCCGAGATGACTAACACTAGGTCACCATCTCCGACGTCAGGGGTGATGGTCTCACCCATAACGTAGATGTTGAATCCTAGGTGCATGAGGCGCATAGCAAAAGCTTTCCCAACGAGACCGCTCCTGCCAGCCCCTACAACGAGAATCTTCCTCCTTTCACTCTTCGCTAGAAGTAAGGCCTCAAGCATCCCACCAACTTGGGAGAGGCTAAGCCCTCTCATAGCCTCTGATATTCCCCTCAATATTTCCTCAGCAGCCTCATTAAACGCCTCATACATTACCTCGACCCCCCATGATCTCCCTCTTTAAGGCTCTTAAAAATCGACTGGGTGCACAATGAAATCTGCTTGATAAGATGCATGTTTGGGATGAACTTGCTCCAGATTCTAGCAGAAGCGAAGTTTACTAGCCTAAGGCGACGATAAAATTGGCAATTAACCCAGATATCAGAACTCCATATACAAAGCCTGAGATAGTTAAAGTTACCGCGGCCTTCCATCCAAATTCCTTCCAGGCCATGAAGAAGGCAATTATGCATGGAAATTGGATAGTTGACATTAGGCCAAAAACGAGGAGCTGTGTAGAGGATAGGTAGGAACTTATTTTCGATGTCCCTGCCACAGTTAGTAACATGCTTATCGTTAGATCCTTCTGTATAAAACCGTAAATGAGGGGGATAGTTGCCTCCGGTGGAAGCCTTAGCCACGAGCTTAGAGGGGTTAAGGGTGTTAGTAGGAGGTCCACCAGCCCAGCGTATTCCATGACGCTATAAATCACGCCGCCGAATATTAGAAGAGGGATAACTACCTTAACGAAGTCTTGCATCCTTATCCAGCTCTTTACGGCTACGTTCTGAAGCAGCGGTCTTCTGTAAGGCGGAAGTTCCAGAAGGAAGGGAGAGGGCTTTACTTTCACGATTAAACTCGAAATCTTTGAGAAAAGGAGGCCAGCTACGATGGCGATGATATAGGTTGCCAATGCGTAGTTTACACCCGCATATGTAGCTACAAGCCCCATTATTATCGCGGTCCTTGAAGAGCAGGGGATACCTACGTATGTTGCTGTTGCACGTAACCTTTCAGCTCTATTTCTGAGTATCCTTGTAGCGCTGATCGCAGAGACTGTGCAGCCAAAGTTTAGCATCATTGGTACGACAGAGGTTCCAGGTAAGTCCAGCTTTTTTAAGAACCTTGAGAAACTTAGCACTATCCTCGATAAAAGCCCCGAATCTTCCAGAAGGCCTAGGAGAATGTAGAATATTAGGACGTACGCTAACGCTATGCCTATACCTGAAGCAGCTCCACTTAGTGCGTTTCCTAGAACATCTGCAGCCACGCCTGTTAAACTCCAGCTTTGTATTATCCAGTCAACCGTTATTTCAGCTGCCTTTACAGATTTATCCTGTAGAAGCCCTCCTAATATTAGCATGAGATAGAAGATCGCTATAATGATTGAGAGACATAGAATCCATCCATAGCGGGGGTTTATCAGAATCTTATCCAGCTTTTCTGAGAAGGGCTCCTTTAATCTTCTTGTCGAGATTACATTAATGCATTGCTTGGAGATCACAGAAGCAACTCCGTATCTTGTGAGCATTATATCCCCTGAAAGATCGGGGTGGTGATATCTTACATCCTCGGGGAGTAATTTCTCTATTGAGTCGGTGAGAAGACTGTTGAAGTCCTCATCTCCCTCCAAGGCTCTTAAGGAGGCGAATCTTCGGTACAATATAATATTAGTAGGTAACTTCGAGTAGATTTCATTGAGCGCTTCCTCTATATGGTCATCGTAGCGGATGATCAAGGGTTTAATCCTAGTACCAAGTTTATCAGCCTCTGCAATAAGCGAGGATAAGCGCTTCAACCCATAACCCCTGATGGGGTTCACAGTGATTACAGGGACTCCAAGGGCATCCGTAAGTTTGGTAATGTCGAGGACTATGCCTTTTCTATAGGCATCTTCCACAAAGTTTAAAGCGACTACCAGTGGAATTCCTGTCTCCCTGAGCTGAAGCGTTAGGTAAAGGCCTCTTTCAAGGCTTGTAGCGTCAACTAGGTTGACAACAAGGTCATAGTCTCTCTCTAGTATGTACTCTTTCGTCACCTTTTCCTCAAGTGTGGCATTCGATAGGCTATAGATTCCAGGAGTGTCAATGATCTCAACTTCAACCTTTTCAAGTAAAGTCTGGGTTTTAGTGACTTCAACCGTCGTTCCAGGATAGTTCGATACGATCGCCTTCGCTCCTGCCAAGGCGTTAAGTAGACTTGACTTTCCAGAGTTTGGCTGTCCCACAAGTAAGACTCTAACGCTTTCCAATGATTCAGCCAGCTTT
>DAOVCM010000032.1 GCA_030670015.1 Candidatus Bathyarchaeota archaeon | reverse complement strand
TCATTTGACAAGATCGAGGGAGATACCCCGTTTTATAGAGCCCTGGAGGTGATACGTTGACTGACAAAGTAGGTGCCGTCCTAGTCGTAGGCGGCGGAATCGCGGGTATCCAGGCAAGCCTCGACTTGGCTAACTCAGGCTTCAAGGTCTTCATGCTTGAGAAGCTTTCAAGCATCGGCGGTGTCATGACCCAGCTGGACAAGACATTCCCTACGAACGATTGTGCCATGTGTATCCTAGCTCCCAAACTCGTAGGTGCTGGGAGGCACCCTAACGTTGACCTAATCACCTACACAAAACTGAAGAGCGTCGAGGGCGAGGCGGGCAACTTCAAGGTCACAGTCAACAAGCTGGCTAGGCGGGTCGATCCAGACAAGTGTACGGGGTGTGGTATTTGTGCGCAGAAGTGCCCCGTTTCCGCCATCGACGAGTACAACGAGGGGTTCAGCGAGCGTCCGAGCATTTTCATCCGATATCCCCAAGCTATACCACTCACATTCACCATCGACCGTGAAAAGTGCATAGGCTGCGGTATATGTAGCGAGGTCTGTAAACCTGGGGCCATTATGTATGATGAAGAGGATGTGGAGGTTGTATTGAATGTTGGTTCAATCATTCTCGCTCCAGGCTTCGAATCGTTCGACGCAAACATCCTCGGCGAGTACGGCTATGGAAGGTACCCGAACGTTGTCACGAGCATAGAGTTTGAGCGCATCCTCAGCGCAACCGGACCCTATGGCGGTACCGTCCTGAGGCCTTCGGATGGCAAGCTTCCTCGAAGGGTTGCCTTCATTCAATGCGTAGGTTCGAGAGATGAGCGTGTTAAAAACCCATACTGCAGCAGCGTCTGCTGTATGTACGCCATCAAGGAGGCGGTAATCGCCCAGGAACACAATCCGGGGCTGAAGACCACGATCTTCTTCATGGATATCCGCGCTTTCGGCAAGGAGTTCGATGACTACTACACTCGCGCCGATGAGGAACACGGCGTCACGTTCATCCGCTGCAGGGTGTCTCACGTGGATGAGGAACCTGACACCCACGACCTCTTTATCACATACGATGAGGACGACATTGTAAAACGCGTAAAGTTCTATATGGTCGTGCTCACAGTTGGTATGAAGCCGCCGGCAGACGCTAAGAAATTCGTAGACATCCTAGGTATTGAACTTAACAATCACGGCTTCTGTAAGACGGGGGTCTTCTCTCCCCTCGAAACGACTCGTCCAGGTATCTATGTCTGCGGCGCATTTTCTTCACCTAAAGACATACCCGACAGCGTGGCGCAGGCAAGTGGCGCAGCGTCAAAAGCAGCGAAGATGATCGCGTCGGAGCGTGATACCCTCATCACCAGTGTGGAATATCCTCCTGAGAGACTGGTGGAAGGACAGGAGCCTAGGATCGGGGTCTTTGTCTGCCATTGTGGGATCAACATCGGAGGCGTCGTCGATGTCCCTGCGGTAGTGGAGTACGCTAACAGTCTTCAGAATGTTGCATATGCTGAGTCCAACTTGTACACCTGTTCGCAGGACACGCAGGAAAATATGAAAGAAAAGATAATCGAACACGATTTAAACAGGGTAGTAGTCGCCAGCTGCACGCCGCGCACCCACGAACCTTTGTTCCGTGAAACCCTACAGAGTGCCGGGCTTAACCCCTATCTCTTCGAGATGGCTAACATCCGGGATCAGTGTAGTTGGGTGCACATGCACGAGCCGGAGGCTGCAACGGAGAAGGCGAAGGACCTCGTTAGGATGGCAGTTGCGAAAGCGAGGCTTCTCCAACCGCTCCAGAAGCCGAAGGTCAAGGTCACCCCGGTAGCTCTCGTAATTGGCGGCGGCGTATCTGGGATGACTGCGGCCCTTGAAATCGCCGAGCAGGGGTACGAGGTCCACCTCTTAGAGAAAGAGAACGTACTTGGCGGTAATCTCCGCAAGATCAGATACGTGCTAGGTGGCGAGGACCCCCAGGAGAGGCTTACTGATCTGATCACAAGGGTCGAGGGCAACGAAAACATCAACGTTCATCTCAGAACATACATGAAAGAGACCAGCGGGTACGTCGGGAACTTCGAGACAACAATCCTCAACGATGGCGAAGAAACGGTCATCAACCACGGGGTTGTCATCATCGCCACAGGAGGCGTGGAATACACGCCCACCGAATATTTCTATGGCTTAGAAGACAGTGTGATGACCCAGCTTGAACTAGAGGAGAAGCTAGCTGATGGTCAATTCAAGCCCAACTCAGTTGTAATGATACAATGTGTCGGGTCCCGCTGTGAAGAGCGTCACTACTGCTCCCGTGTGTGCTGCAATGATGCCGTGAAGAACGCGTTGAAGATTCATGAGGTTAATCCCAACGCTGCTGTCTTCGTTCTGTACAAGGACATGCGTACATATGGTTTCAATGAGGACTATTACCGGGAGGCCAGGAGGAAAGGCGTCATGTTCATCCGTTACGACGACGATCACAAGCCACTTGTATCGAATGATGGTGGACTCGAAGTCTCAGTGATAGATCCGGTACTCAGGGAAAAAGTCATCATCGAACCTGACACAATAGTGCTCAGCGCCGGCATAATACCTTCACCTGACAACCCCCGGCTATCAGGCTTGCTGAAGGTGCCACTGAGCAAAGACGGCTTCTTCCTAGAAGCCCATATGAAGCTGAGACCGTTGGACTTCGCGACTGACGGGATATTCCTCTGCGGGCTTGCCCATGGACCGAAATCAATAGACGAGAGCATCAGTCAAGCCTGTGGAGCTGCCGCTCGGGCTATGACGATTATATCGAGGCCGATGCTGGAGATCGAGGGGGCTATCGCTCACGTGAACGAGGACTACTGTTCAGGCTGTAGGATGTGTGAGGCTGTCTGCGAATTCAACGCCATCGAGATGGTTGAGGAGGAGGGAAAGCTGCACTCCCGTGTCGTCGAGGAGCTCTGTAAGGGATGCGGCGTCTGTGCCTCCACCTGCCCTTCAGGGGCTATCACTGTCGGCCACTTCACGGATGATGAGATCTTGTCTCAGGTACGTGCGGCGTTCTTGGAGGTGAGGGCATGACTGAGTTCGAGCCCAGGATTGTGGGCTTCCTATGTAACTGGTGTAGTTACGCCGGGGCGGATCTTGCGGGTGTAAGTAGGTTTCAGTACCCTCCAAACCTCCGCGTTATAAGGGTTATGTGCAGCGGAAGTGTTCACCCCGCATACATCCTCGAAGCCTTCAAGGACGGCGCCGACGGCGTACTTGTAGCTGGCTGCCACCCGCCAAACGACTGCCACTACATCTCGGGCAACCTTAAGGCGCAGAGGCGTGTTGCGCTGTTGAAGAAGTTAATGCTCCAACTAGGGCTGGAGCCGGAAAGACTGAGGCTTGAGTGGATCTCAGCAGCCGAGGGGGAAAAGTTCGCCCGAGTTATCCGTGAGATGGTCGACGATCTGAAGAAGCTAGGACCATGTCCGCTTAGGAAGATCGAGATCTCGGTCACGGCGGAGAGTGACTGAATTGACGGAAGCGAAGGAGATAAGGATCTCTCAGGCTGATCTCGACTTCAGGCGGAGGTTTATGGAGATTCCTGGCGCCGAGAGGCTAATGCTCTGCTACCAGTGTGGCACATGCACCGCTGACTGCCCAGTAGCGATGCATGTAGAGGAGTTTAGACCAAGGCGTATTGCGAGACTCGCCGCTTATGGACAGAAAGACAGGCTGCTGAAGGGAGACACAGTGTGGCTGTGTGCTGGATGTTACACGTGCTATGAGCGCTGCCCGGAACAGGTACGAATATCCGAGATAATTTCAGCGCTCCGTAAGCTTGCACTGAAGGAAGGAATCATCCACCCAACATACAAGGCGCTTATGAAGAGTATCGCTGAGATGGGATACATCTACGAGATCGACGATTTCCAGAACGAGATGAGGGAAGACGAGGATCTGCCCCCTGCGCCTGAGCCCGATATTGAAGAGATAGAGGTGATAATGCGGAAGACAGGTTTTCTCGACCTCATCGGAGGTTGCTGAGATGCGGTACGCGTTCTTCGTTGGGTGCACCACGCTAGCTCGGCTGTGGGGCTACGAAACGTCGACTAGAAAGGTGGCTGAACGGCTTGGCGTGGAGCTTATAGACATGCCGGGGTCGAGCTGCTGCGGGACAACATACCTTGAGACGCTTGATCACATAACCGCTCTTGCCATAGCGGCTCGGAACATCTGCATAGCCGAGGATATGGGGATGGACATAATCACTGTATGTAACGGCTGCACGGAGGTACTGACAAAGGCGAACAAGGAGCTAAAGGAAGACCTAGAATTAAGGGTGAAAGTCAATGATGTTCTCGCTGACGTGGGGAAGAGGTTCAAAGGAACTGTCGAGATCAAGCACTTCGTCAAGATGCTTAAGGAGGACATTGGCCTCGACAAGATAAGAAAGGCGGTGGATCACCCGCTCAAGGGTCTCAAGGTAGGTGCGCACTACGGATGCCACTTGTTGAAGCCCTCTGATGTGATGTTGTACGACGACCCGGAAGTGCCGACGACCCTAGATGAGCTTATCAACGTGACCGGAGCTGAAAGCATCGCATACCCGAATAAGCTGGAGTGTTGTACAGGGCCCATCATGGGAATACGCGAGGACGTTACATGGAGTGTCGGCTTGGAGAAGGTTGAGACCGTGAAAAAATACGCTGACATCATGGTGACTGTTTGCCCCTTCTGCTTCCTAACCTATGAGCGGTGCCAGCTGATGACAGAGACGTCACCTGATGTCCCTGTTGTCCACTATCCCCAGCTGCTGGGGTTGGCTCTGGGTCTTGACTATGAGGAGCTCGGTATTGAAAACAACAAGATAGATGCCTCGCGTATACTCGACTTCATGGAGGACTGAATGTTGGAGAAGCTGAAATTCGGGTTCTACTGGGCCGCCAGCTGCGGAGGGTGCGAGATCGCCGTCCTTGACATAAATGAGAAGATCCTAGATGTGCTGGAGATCGCTGACATCGTCTTCTGGCCTGTGGCGATGGACGTGAAATACAAGGATGTTGAGGCGATGCCAGACGGTTTCATGGATGTCTGCTTCTTTAACGGCGCCGTCCGCACGGAGGAGCAGGAGGACTTGGCGAATCTGCTGAGGCGGAAGGCAAAAATTCTCATCGCCTTCGGCACCTGCGCCCACATAGGAGGCATTCCAGGGCTGGCGAACGTCGCTGACCGTAGAGAGGTGTTCGAGAGGGCCTATCTAGAGTCACCTTCAACCGTTAACCCCACAATGATCGTCCCAGAGGTATCGGTCGAGACGGAGGAAGGCGTGCTTACGTTGCCCAAGTTCTACAACACCGTTAAAACATTGGATCAGGTGGTCGAAGTCGACTATTACATACCAGGCTGCCCGCCTCCACCAACCCTGATTATAGAGGCTGTTCAAGCCATCGCTGGGGGAAGCCTCCCGCCTAAAGGCGCTGTATTGGCCCCACCAAAATCGGTTTGCGATGAATGTCCAAGAACCCGTGAGGAGAAAAAGATCCCCGCAATAAGGCGGATCATCGACTTTGAACCTGACCCAGAGAAATGCCTCCTAGATCAGGGAATCATATGCATGGGACCTGCAACGAGAGGTGGCTGCGGCGCCATGTGCCTAAATGCGAACATGCCCTGCACAGGTTGCGGAGGACCTTGCCCCGAGGCAATTGAACAAGGGTCAGCCATGATCTCGGCGCTCTCCACAGTGCTGGGACTGGCCTCGGAGAAGGAGGAGGGCTTCGACCCCGAGGAGCTGATGGAGCAGCTGAAGGACCCGGTTGGAACCTTCTACAAGTACGGACTCCCCTCCTCTATCGTGAACAGGAGAGTGATGAAGAGATGAAGACAGTAACAATTGACCCAATAACCAGACTTGAAGGCCACGGGAAGATAACCATCTTCCTCAACGACGAAGGGAATGTTGAGAACGCTTACCTGCAGATCCCGGAGCTGAGAGGCTTCGAGCGTTTCTGCGAGGGGCGCAGGGCGGAGGACATGCCAATAATTACATCCCGTATCTGCGGTGTCTGCCCCGTTGCCCACCACATGGCCTCCGCAAAGGCGCTAGACGCAGTATACAAAGTAGAGCCCACCTCGACAGCCACCAAGCTGAGGGAGCTCATGTACATGGGCTACACAATCTACGACCACATACTCCACTTCTACTTCCTCGGCGCACCGGACTTCGTCGTCGGACCCGACGCCCCCCCTTCAGAGAGGAACATATTCGGCGTCCTCAAGAAGGTAGGCATCGATGTCGTCAAGCAAGTTATAAAACACAGGGCATACGGTCAGAAGATCACGGAAATTCTCGGCGGAAAGGCAACTCATCCAACCTGCGGCCTGCCCGGGGGCATCTCGAAGGGGTTGAACGAGGAGGAACGGCACGAGATAGAGAATATGGCACGCTCCTCAGTCGAGTTTGCCCAGTTCACCTTGGGGCTGTTCAACGACGTTGTACTCGGGAACAAGGACTATGTAGACCTCATCCTCAGTGACCCGTACCAACTGTATACCTACAACATGGGTCTGGTCGATGAGAATAACCAGGTAAACTTCTACGACGGAGATGTTCGCGTCACGGACCAAAATGGAAGGGAATTCGACAGGTTCGAAGCGAACGATTACCTCGACCACATCTCAGAGCACGTCGAGCCGTGGACCTACTCGAAGTTCACTTACCTCAATAAAGTGGGCTGGAAGGGGTTTACCGATGGCCCGAATAGTGGAGTGTTTCGTGTCGGTCCACTTGGAAGGCTGAATGCTGCGGAGGGTATGGCTACGCCACTAGCTGAAGAGGAGTACAAGAGAATGTTTAACACCCTAGGCGGACGGCCTGTGAACTCGACTCTAGCCTTCCACTGGGCTAGGCTTGTTGAGCTGCTTTACGCATCAGAGAGAGCAGTTGAGCTGGCAACCGACTCCGAGATCACACGTAGCAACCTGCGGAACCCTATTGGAGAGCCGGGAGAGGGCGTCGGCGTCGTGGAGGCTGCCCGCGGCACACTCTTTCATCACTATAAGGTAGACAGCGATGGCCTGATTGAGAAGGTGAACCTCATCGTAGCAACCACAAACAACTACGCGGACATCTGTATGTCCATACGCGACGCGGCTAAGGCCCTCATAAAAGGAGGAGAAATCACCGAAGGCCTCCTAAATATGGTGGAGATGGGGTTCCGAGCTTATGATCCCTGTTTCGCGTGCGCCACTCATTGCCTGCCCGGGGAGATGCCGTTAGCTGTTAATATATACGACAACGATGGCAAATTAGTAAGGCAACTTGAAAGGAACCTCAGTTGAGGAACACAGTAATAGGTATAGGTAACCTTCTTCGAGCCGACGATGGCGTAGGAATACACGTAGTCAGGATTCTCAGAGAGGAGAGGCCTGATATCGAAGCCGTAGATATGTCAACTGCAAACATCGAGATACTAGAGTACATCAGGGGTCGCGATAACGTTGTAATCATTGATGCGATAAAAACTGGCGCTGAGCCTGGCACCATACACAAGATTATTCCTGAGGAAGTAGGGTCATTCGACTTCGCTCGATCTCATAGTCTTAACATCTCAGGGGT
>DAOVCM010000060.1 GCA_030670015.1 Candidatus Bathyarchaeota archaeon | reverse complement strand
CCCCGGATGCCTTACTACGTCCCTCTGAGTCCTCCTGCCGTTAGATAGCTCAACCTCATCGGTGTAGAAACTGAAGTTCCTGCCTCTGAGTATTAGTTTCGAAGTTAGGGTCTTCTCCAAACCACGATCCGCCCTCTCGTGCAACTGAAACAACAGCGAATAAGCCTTTCCATAATCGCCAGCTTTCAAGACAAACCTGAATTAGCTATACCCTTCTTAGACATGAGATTCAAGACCTTTCAATACGGAACTGTGATCACCACAAGGCAACATTATAACCAAACTCTCCAAAGGGAAGACCATACACGAAGTTATGAAGATTATAAAGGAAGATATTACCGACGAGGTCGGGAACTGCTCCTAATCATGATGTACTGCTCTTACTTAGCTGCCGATGTGCTCCGTGAAGCCATTAAGGACTACAGGACTAAGGGTGAGGATTAAAGAGAGTGTGTGTGATGTCTTTAACATCTGAAGAAGGAAGATTTGGTGCCTTGTACACTAGTAACTGCGGAGGAAGTCGCTTAGGGTAGGAACATGTTTATTTCAGCCATATCTGGAGAAACCCCCAAAAGGATTATTTATTGAATTTATAATCGTACGGACGCGCGAACCAGGCTACAGAAACGACAATGTTGTGTTCGATTAAGACTGGTAGATGTATAACTCAAAGTCTCCAAAATTAGAGAAATTTCCATAGGAGGATATATCTTCAAGTACCCTTAAAACGTGAATAAGTTGAAGGTCTTTATTGGAGCTGGCGGATGGGCTTACTATCCAACTGATCAGGAGGACAAGCTCAGGTCATACGCCCGACGGTTCAACTTCGTAGAGGTGAACTCAACTTTCTATCAGATCCCCCGCCTCTCAACCGTCAGGTCGTGGAGACGCCGAGTCCCAAGGGACTTCACATTCGCTGTAAAATGCCATCACTCAGCAACCCACGTAAACGAGCTGAAACCAATCGAGGACACCTTTTCAACCTTCAGACGAATGAATGAGATATGCCACCTCCTGAAATCAGACATACTTGTCGTCCAGACTCCAAGCCGGATTAACTATAACGATAAAAAGATATCAGACATAAAGAACACGTTCAACTCCCTCAGCCTCAAACCGAAACTTGCATGGGAAACAAGGACACAGGGAGACAACCCGATTCCACGAAAAATATCAGATCTGATGGCCGAACTGGACATCACGCCCATAGTAGACTTATCAAAAGAGACACCACCTCAAAAGACCACAACCCTCTATTCACGGTTGTTCTCTAGAGTCGACCAAGGAAAACTTGAATACGACGAAGAAGACGTCGAGAACATCACAAGAAGAATTAGAGAGAGCGGTGCAAACACAGTCTACCTCGCCTTCCATGGGATAAGAATGTACAATGACGCATCTAACTTCCAAGAATTTTATGAGGATAAGGACCCATGGTCTTCCAAGGTTCCTAGGTGAATATTCGATAAAAAACAAGAAAAAAACGAGTATATTATTCTGGTTTTAGTACAATTTTAACCGCTAAACACTTTTAGTATGGTTTAAATAGTAATGATGAGGTTAAATCTCGAAACATCGTCTGAGAGGGTACAGGAGGACTGGAATTTGTTTATGCCACGAGCATATGACCGCGCCATCACAATATTTTCACCAGAAGGGCGCCTCTACCAAGTGGAGTACGCGTTGGAGCTAGTGAAGCGAGGCGCTCCGATAATAGGCGTTTCCTCCCTAGAAGGAGTAGTACTGGCCGCAAATAAGACGCCGGAGAGCCGCCTCGAGGATCCCAATTACTTCCAGAAGATATTCCAGCTTGATGTGCATGTTGGAGCTGCGATAGCTGGTCTCAGCTCAGACGCCCGAGTCCTAATCAGTCAGTCTCGGGTTTTCTGTCAGAGCAACCGTTTACTTTATGACGAACCGGTGGATATCGAAGTCCTGACAAGGAGGATCGGGGATCAGGCTCAGGTATACACACAGCATGCCGGTGTCCGGCCGTTTGGCGTGAGCATGATCCTTGCAGGTGTAGACGGGACCAGTAGCCGTGTGTTCACAGTCGATCCCACAGGATCATACCGTGGATACTATGCGACGGCCGTGGGGAAGAAGAGCGACGAGGCTAACAAGCTGCTGGAAGAAGGGTACAAGCCAGACATCGTTTTGGATGGGGCTATTTCCCTAGCTGTAAATGCGGTTAAGATCGCCTCCGATGGCGAGGTGACTGCAAAGAACGTAAAGGTAGCCATAGTGCCATCTGATACCAGAGCCTTCCGGAGACTACCCGATTCAGAGGTGGAGAGGTACCTCGAGTAGAAGGCACAAGAATGAGTGATAAGTACACGCTGGTGAGATATTCTCATTCAGGAGAAAAATTCGAGATACTAGTTGACCCAGATAAGGGTCTGTCCTACAAGCGAGGAGAGCTCAGCGACATTACCAACGTCCTCATGCTCGACACAGTCTTCACCGATGCAAACAAGGGGGAGAAGCCCTCCATGGGTAAGCTCGAAGAAGCCTTCGGGACCACCGATCCCATGAAGGTTGCTGAGATCATGTTCGAGAAAGGCACCTTTCTTCTAACTGCTCAGCAGAGGAAGCAGATGACGGAGCAAAAGCTGAAGCAGATAATCAACACCATCTCACGCACCTACGTCGACCCTGCCACAAAGCTACCTCACCCCCCGCTGCGGATCGAGAACGCCCTGACGGAAGCGAAGGTATCTATCGACCCGTTTAAGGACGCTGAGGAACAGGTGAAGGAGGTCGTTAAAGCCCTCAGGCCCCACCTTCCATTGAGTATGGAGAGCGTTGAGATAGCGATCAAGATCCCACCGGATTACGCCTCCAAGTCTTATGGCATCGTGAAGAACATGGGAGAGATAAAGCGGGATGAGTGGCAGTCAGACGGTTCATGGATAGCCGTTATTACCATCTCAGCAGCTATGCAAGGCGATCTCCTCGACCGGCTTGGTAAGGCGACTCAAGGGAACCTCCAAACGAAGATAATAAAATGAAAGGTTGGATTGTTAATTGTCAGCCCTATTTAAGAACAGAGACCTCGTAATCCCTGGGGAAGTCCTCTACGAGGGAAGGATCAGGACAGGTGACAACACATACCGCACACAGGGAAAAGTCAGCGCAACCCGCATCGGGCTTGTGGACTACAACCAGAACATGGTTTCGGTCATAGCCCTTGAGGCAGGGTTCAACCCCCTCGTCGGCGACCTCGTCATCGGCGAAGTGATCGACATCGGACTAGGCTCCTGGACCGTGGACATAGATGCAGCCTCCAAAGCCGTCCTCAATGTCCCGGATGCCATCGACGTTCCCTTTAGAACCGATATCGTCATGCCCGACATACTAGATATTGGCGACACCATCGTGGCGAAGATCGTTGACATGGACAGGCGTAGGACCCCCATTCTATCTATTCTGGGCAGGGGCCTCGGGAAGATTAAGGATGGATTCATCATCCGGTTAACTCCCTCGAAGATACCAAGGCTAATAGGTAAGAAAGGCTCGATGGTTAACATGATCCTGAAGGAGACAGGATGCAGGATCGCAATAGGGCAGAATGGAAGGATCCTCATCCATGGGAAGACCCGAGAACAGGAGGAGACAGTTGTGAGAGTCATCGAGAAGATTGACAGGGAAGCCCACATATCGGGTCTGACAAACCGGGTACAAAGGTACCTAAAAAAGCTCAAGGAGAAAAAATAGATGAGTTCAAGAAAGAAGAAAACCAAATTTAAGAGATATGACGGTAGGGAGACCAACGAACTCCGACCGATTAAAATCGAGAGCGGAGTCCTCCCTAATGCAGACGGGTCAGCCTACATAGAGATGGGCAGAAACAAGATATTGGTAGGTGTCTTCGGGCCTAGGGAGATGCACCCTAAACGCTTCGCTAAGCCGAACATGGCCTCAATCAGGTGCAGGTATCACATGGCTCCCTTCTCAACGGACCCCCGTAGATCACCGGCGCCATCTCGAAGGGATAACGAGATAAGCATGGTGATGCGATACGCCCTCGAACCCGCCATCTTTCTGGAACGGTATCCCAAGTCGGTCATAGACATCTACGCCGAGATACTTGAGGCCGACGGGGGAACCCGGACAGCATGCATTAACGCGGCCACAGTCGCCCTCGTTGATGCTGGGATTCCTATGAGGGATCTCGTAGCATCCTGTGCAGCTGGAAAGATGGATGAAAAGATAATCCTTGACCTGGGTGACTACGAGGACAAGGAAGGCCAAGCGGATGTACCTGTGGCTTACATGCCCAAGCTGGGTAAGGTGACCCTTCTACAGATGGATGGAATCCTCTCAACTGATGAGCTGGAGCAGTGCATAAGCCTCGCAATCGATGGATGTATGCAGATCTACGAGATCCAACGGGAGGCGCTCAAGAAGAAATATGGTTTGACTGAAGAGGAGGTGGAGGAAAAGTAATGTCCAGCAGGCACAACATCGTATCTAGGCTCAAGAGAAAGAAGATCAAGGAGGTTATTACCTCCGGAAAACGGATGGACGGCCGGAGCCTCGAAGATTACAGAGAGATCGTTGTGAAGACAGGAGTCCTGGAGAAAGCAGAGGGCTCAGCAGAGGTATTGCTAGGGAACACCCGGGTTCTCGTCGGAGTCAAGATCGGCATCGGCCACCCCTTCGAGGACACACCTGACAAGGGAGTCCTCATGTGCAACGCTGAGTTCACGCCAATCGCGTCCCCCAACTTCGAGCCCGGACCACCGAGAGAGCAGTCAATTGAACTCGCCAGAGTTGTCGACAGAGGGCTGAGGTCCGCAGAAATAGTTGACTTCTCCAAGCTTTCCCTCATCCCAGGGAAGCAGGTATACCTGATCCACGTTGACTTGTACGTACTGAACTATGACGGCAACCTCATCGATGCCTCGGCGCTGGCTGCAATAGCCGCGCTCAAGGTAGCCAAGAGACCAGTTTATAAGGTTGAGGAGGGCGAGATCAAACTCACCAAGAGGAAGCAATCCCTCAAGGTTAGAAAGACGCCGGTGGCCGTCACCCTAGTTAAGATAGACGATACCCTCCTCGTCGACCCGTCAGCAGATGAGGAGGAAGTAATGGACGCAAGGCTCACAGTTACCCTCGACGAAGATGAAAACGTGTGCGCTATTCAGAAGAGTGGATCTGAGGGATTCACCCCTGACGAGATAAAAAAATGTATAAAAATAGCGTTGGAGAAGGCAGCTGAGAACAGGCAGAAGCTATAGGGGAACGACTGATGCCTAAGAAGAAAAAGACATTCGGCCTCCGTCTGAGGACTAGGGGAGGTCTATCCGTCAGGAAGCAGTGGACACGTATCACAATGAACATGAGAAGTCGCCACAAGTGCCCCCGATGCGCCATCAAAGCAGTAAAACGGGAAAGCATCGGCGTCTGGAGATGCACAAAATGTGGCTACCGCTTTGCAGGCGGCGCATACCAGCCTACGACCAAGATCGGCCAGACCTCGCAACGAATCCATTAATCACCATTTTTTTCATCCTTTTTTTAACCTAGTGGAGGTCCAATGATTGCATAGAAAGGATCTCTCAACAATAGCTAAGGCCAAGATCTGGATCCGTTCATCTGAGAACCTTGCGAGGATATTAGAAGGCTCGCTGATTCCAGAGGTGAAACGGCCGTCATCAGAACGGTCGACTGTTTCAGTCGTCGCGGGGAAGAACGGGCTTGAAATCCACATAAGGTCCTCGGATGTGTCTGCACTAAGAGCAGCATCGAACAGCTATCTCCGTTGGGTGGCAGCCATCCTGGATGTGGTCAACACGGTCCAATGAACCATCATAGACAATAAGTATAAAGAGAAGCCTAAAGTGTTAATGGGAGAAGAGATATGTCAAACTTGACTCAGCTTCCGCCCAGTATTCAGGAGAAGCTCACCCGGCTCCAGCAGCTCCAGAGCACGATGCAGCAGTTGATCATCCAGAAGCAGAAGCTTGACTTGGAGCGGAATGAGTCGGAGCGGGCTCTTAAGACCTTGGAAAATGTTTCACATGACACGAAGGTGTACAAATCCGCGGGTGCAATACTGGTTGAGAAAAAGAAAGAAGAGGTCGAAAAGGAACTGAGAGACCGCAAGGACTTTCTGGAGAGGAGGTCCAAGGTCCTCG
>DAOVCM010000031.1 GCA_030670015.1 Candidatus Bathyarchaeota archaeon | reverse complement strand
CACACTTCTCCTAATGGGGACATCCCTATTGTTCGCCAGCCTCTTCGGCACAATCTTTGGCATATACGCAGCGTACAAACGGGGAAGCCTCCTAGATGTCACAACAGTCTCCCTTTCCCTTTTCAGCTATGCTCTGCCAACTTTCTGGATGGGCCTACTCCTAATATATCTCCTAGGGTACGTTTTCAGGCTTTTCCCTCTAGCAGGCACCATCTCGAGGCCCCCACCGATAGATCCCATAGCGAAAGCCTTCGACATCGCCTGGCACCTATTTCTCCCAGCCCTAACATTATTCCTCTTTTCTTACGGGAGCTGGCTCCTCTTGATGAGGAGTACCCTTCTGGAGACCCTCCATGAGGACTACATCCTGACAGCTCGGGCCAAGGGTGTCACGGAGAGAGGGATTCTATTCAAGCACGCATTCAGGAACGCGATGCTACCCCTTGTTACGAATATCGCCCTCACGATACCAGGGCTTCTGAACGGAGCAATCCTCACTGAGACAGTGTTCTCCTGGCGCGGTCTAGGTCTCTACACGTGGAATGCGATCCAGTTCAACGACTATCCGGTGCTACAAGCCCTCTTCTTCATTTTCGCGCTTGTCACCGTTGTCTGCAACTTTATCGTGGATCTCGTGTACGGTATAATCGACCCGAGGATAAAAATTTAGGTGATCACGAATGACAATCTCAATACGTCGGAAAAAATTCAATCTTCTCATGGGTCGGGCGAGGGGATTCTGGAAAGCTTACAAACAGAACAAGAAAGGAATATTTGGAATTGGTATAATCGTTTTCTTCTTTCTTTTTGCTTTCGTCGGTCCCATGTTAACTTTGAACGATCCAGTGGATGACTGGGATGTCGGTGGTCGCAGGGTTCCTCCCAAGTGGTTCATGTTCTTGCCAGGTCATCAGGACCTAGTACCAAATCTAAAACCCCTAAAAACGGTTGGCTTTTCAGATAACAACGAGATCTCACAGTGGAAGATCGAGTTAAGCCCTATAGGGAGTTATAGCATCTCACACTCGCAGGAAGGATCCCCCTACGGTAGTGGCATGGGCTCAGTCCTCCTCAGCCTAAACGAGGGGGCATCATCATCGTCTTGGACCCTGAATGTCTCCAAGACATTCGAGTGGAAGTATGACGCTCCACCAAAAAGGTTCAGGAGTGATGTCGCTATCAAGGCTGAAGGGTTTGAGGGTGTAGAGGCGCACCTTAAGATAGTTCTGTCTACACCAAGGGGGGACCAGTATACCCTGTGGGAGAGAACGATCAAATCAGACACCGACTGGTTCCAGCCTGAGTACAAGGTTGACTCGTACTCATTGCGGGTGAAGATGATCTTCCCCGAAGGAGTGTTTGCCGACCCTGCGCATAAAATCTTCAACGGAACAGGGATGTACAAGTTCTACCTTGGTGTGTGCCTCAAGTCCACCGATCAGGGGTCACCCATCACCGCCCGGATATACATCGACGACCTGAGTTTCGAGACTATGGGCACATGTTACGGTCTGCTCGGTACAGATCAGTGGGGAAGGGATATCTACAGCCAGCTCGCTCACGGGGCGAAGATCTCGCTGGCCGTTGGCTTATTGTCGGCTTCCATCTCGGTAAGTATAGGACTATTAGTAGGACTCTTCGCGGGTTTCATGGGGGGGATGGCCGATGAACTCTCAATGCGCTTCGCTGACATGCTCCTAATTATACCCTTCCTCCCGCTTCTCATGATACTCATCGCCATCCTTGGACAGAGCATCTGGAACATCATAATCGTCATCAGCGTTCTAGGATGGATGGGATTCAGCCGCACAGTCAGGAGTCAGGTTCTCAGCCTTAAGGAGAGAGCCTTCATAGAGGCGGCGCGCGCTTCCGGAGGCTCAACCATCCATATTGCCATGAGGCACATCCTACCAAATGTCATGGGCCTAGTTTACGTGAGCCTTGCGACTAGTGTCCCCGCTGCAATAACAGCGGAAGCAGCGCTGAGCTTCCTTGGCCTTGGGGACCCCCGCATCATGAGCTGGGGACAGATGCTACACGACATCGTCTATTACGCAGCCATCAAGGAACTCTATTGGGTCGTGCCACCTGGGCTCTGCATCGCAGTGCTCGCACTCAGCTTCGTGATGATGGGCTTCTCTTTGGATGAGATACTGAACCCGCGGTTGAGGAGGCGATGAGAGTGAACGTTCTAGAGGTCTCGGATCTGAGGGTCTACTACCACACTGTTAAGGGTGTTGTTAAGGCAGTGGACGGCGTGGAGTTCTTCGTGGAAGAGGGTTCCTCTGTGGGCTTGGCTGGTGAGTCCGGATGTGGCAAGACGACATTTGGCCTCGCCCTCCTCAAGCTTCTCCCTTCTAACGGTAAACTGGAGAGTGGTAGCGTCTATTTTAACGGACGAGATGTATACGCCCTTGACGAGAAGGAGTTCAGGGAGAAGGTTCGGTGGAAGCAAATCTCTATAATATTCCAGGGTTCAATGAACGCCCTCAATCCCGTGTTCAAGGTCGAGAACCAGATCGCCGAGTCCATACTTCTCCATGAAAAAATGCCCGCGAAGGAGGCCATCCAAATTGCCCGCGACCTGCTGAAGAAGGTTGATATCGACCCTGTGATGGGAAGGCACTACCCCCACGAGTTCAGCGGGGGAATGCGCCAGAGAGCTATGATAGCTATGGCCCTCGCGTGCAATCCAAAGCTAGTCATAGCCGACGAGCCAACGACCGCCCTCGATGTTATTGTTCAGAAACAACTAATGAATCTGCTCAGGAGGCTAAAGAAGGAGATGAACCTCTCATTGATCGTTATAAGCCACGACATCTCTGTTCTAGCTGAGCTCTGTGACTATCTCAATATAATGTACGCCGGTAGGATCGTCGAGTGGGGAGGGATTAACGAAATATTCGAGAACTCCCAGCATTATTATACCCATGGTCTGATAAGCACCTTTCCGACAGTGTACGACGAGCAGAGGAAGCAGAAGTTCGAGTTCATACCTGGTGCACCACCGAACCTCCTCGACCCACCCTTAGGCTGTCGATTCCATCCCAGATGCCCTGCCGCAACAGAGGAATGCAGAAAGGAGCCGCCCCCACCAATGGAGCAAATCTCACGCACACATTTTGTCGCATGTCACCACCCTAGAGGATGGGAAAGATGACAGACGAAGCCTTAATCAGGGTTCGGAACCTAAGGAAGCTGTTCCCCGTCAGAAAGGGCTTCCTGAGTTCCATTTTCTCAAGGGAAAGTCTACACATCCACGCCGTTGACAACGTCTCCTTCGATATTAAGCAGGATGAGGTCCTCGGTCTAGTGGGGGAGAGCGGTTGCGGCAAGACAACTCTCGGTCGCCTCCTAATACGGCTTATAGAGCCAACAAGTGGCGATGTTTTCTTCAGGGACATCAACATCATGGAACTCTCCCGGTCTGAGATGCAGAGCATGAGGCCTAAAATGCAGATTATCTTCCAAGACCCCTACGAGTCTCTAAATCCCAGGATGACCGTCTTAGACCTAGTAGGCGAGCCCCTGGAGATCAACGCCCTCGTGGGAAGCGAGAGTGAGAAGGAGGAAAGTGTAGCTGAGATTCTCGAGCATGTGAGGATGACACCCCCAGGAGAGTTTATGTTCCGTTACCCCCACGAGCTCAGTGGCGGGCAGAGACAGAGAGTTGCGGTGGCCAGAGCACTAGTCATACACCCAGACTTTGTCGTCGCGGACGAGCCCGTCTCGATGCTTGACACATCGACCAGAGGGGAGATCCTGAACCTGATGATAGAGCTGAGGGGGCTCACCCGCTCCTACCTTTTCATCACCCACGAGCTCGCGGTGGCGAGGCATTTCTGCGACAGAATAGCCATCATGTATCTTGGTAGGATCATGGAGATGGCTAGGAGCGATGACATCATCCGGAGGCCTATCCATCCGTACACGAAGGCTCTTATCGAGGCTACGCCCGTGCCTGACCCCTCCGCGAGGAAGGAGAAGGTAAGCATCAAGGGGGAAGTGCTCAGCCCCATCAACCCGCCGAGACGCTGCAGGTTCTACACAAGGTGCCTAGCGGCCAAGGACATCTGTTCAAAACTCGAGCCCGAACTCGTAGACATTGGCGGAGGACACATGGTGGCATGCCATCTCTACCCCTAGATCTTAGATCAGTTTATTTCTTAAAATCTGGCCCACAAAACAACCTAGTAAGCCGATGGGAGTATTTATAATAAGAGTGGAAGCCATCGGTTGCACAGAGCCAAGGATGATCAAAGGGACGAACGTTGTGGGCAACACCCCTAAATACATCGGGATAACGAGTAGAAGGAAAACGAGGCCCAAAGAGAAGCCGATAGAGAGTACCCAGCATCTCAGAGCTTTCTCAATTTCGTCTATGAGTGAAGAAGCCAAAACCGCCACGAAAAATGCCGCGAGAAACATGATCGGGTGAACACCATGCCTCTCAGTTATGATGATTGAGAATTGTAACTGTCCCAGACATAACGCCCAGCCGAGGGCAACCAACATAGAACGATTCCAGATACCTAAGCCCAGAGTCCCATCTCCCACCTAATCAATGATATATTCGAACACTTGGTTTAAATCTTATATCTACAAAAGCTTAACTACGCCTTATGAATAACACCGAAAAACGGACCAAGCTACTTTATATCCTCTTCGGGGCGACGATCTTAGTCTCTTCAGGGTTATTAATAATGAATGTTTTCGATTACATCGGTCTCTTGAACTCGATGAAGATGATCAACGTTTCCCTCGACGAGATCGTTCTTAGCCCAGGTGACGATAAAATAAAGATAAATCTGACGATCCTGATCCAAAATCCCACACGCTATGGACGCTTAAAATTCTCCTCGCTCCAGTGTCAGATATTTCATGTTACCAACAACAATGAAGAATATATCGGGGTGACAGCATATGCTCCTCCGACGGACATACCTCTCAAACCCCACATAGAAACGTCGTATCAGTCGGTGCTATCCATTGTGCAGCCACAGAGTGGAGAACTATCAGAGGAACCCCTGGCACCAGAGATGAACTGGAGAATCCGATGCGTCGTCCACTTCTCGACGCCTATCAAGAAATATTATCAGACTTACATTTTCTACCAAACCAGCTCTATCTCGACAGGATAGCTACGGTTATTTCATATCTCCCGGTTTAATCAAGACGATCCCTTTGGCTGGTAGGATCTTATTTCTGAGTACTTCATTTTGTTCGTCTTTTTTGAGGTGATGGTGGTCCTCCAAGAATTTCTCTTGGTCTTCTGTACTTAGGAGGACGAGCGGGTTTTCCCAGGCTTTTGTCAGCCATATTCGGTCCTCTTCCTGTAACCTTCTCTTTAGTCTTCTCTTCTCGATTGTGGGTTTTATACGATGAACCCCGTTTAATACGAGCATCCCTGCGGTGAATATTATGGAGGAGATGACCAAGTTCCTACCTCCATAGTAGAAAAGGATGTCGTTTAATCCAGCCCCTCCAACTCCCTTTCCAGTAGTCATCTCCTGTAACCTTCCCTCCAAGAACCAACGTACGATTATGAATGTTTCAACTATAGCGGGTGAAAGCCAAGGTATCGTCGAAGCGAAGCCGACATATGCAGTGATGTCTCTGAAGGTTACAGAACGAGTTATGGAGGCATCGTAAAGAAACAGGAGAACCATCTCCGTCAAGACCACGAAAGAAAGAAGGGGCATGTTATACACCGGTTCCAAGTTAAAGAAAATGCCTTCCTGCCGTTCAACCACAAGGAGCTGGGTAACGAGAATATAGATAAAAAAGGTGGATGAAAACAAGAATATTTTCGAAGAATTTTCTCTAAATCGAGTCCAGATCTCTGTGATCAGCCAGAGGCTGAACGGCCACACAAAAAAGATCAGCGGATGAATCGGAATTATATATAGATGGACGAAGACCATAACAACCTCTAAATAGAGGAGCGAAATGTAACGGTTTGAAAGCCTTCTAATTAGATAGTCTAATTTCATCGCAAATCAAATCTGATATAGGGATATTAAATATATTCATAATCACAGAAGTCTTATAAAATATCTAAAAAAAGAGAGAGAATAACCTATGAATCCTTCATTATAAGGTTCTCGGTCTAAAACGAGAGTTCTTCAGCTGTCCAGACTACCTTCATGTACACACGCTGAGCTTCATTTAAAAAAAGTCCAATGATGGATCTGTTCAAGTTTATTCAGAATCTTTTAATTGTCAAAGATCAAGCAGACACGTGATCAAGGTATTACTGTATACTGGATATCTTTGATGTTCAGGGTCTTTCTCTTCCCCTCTCCCTGAAACCCTAGTCTCCCCCAGAAATCTTGTGGTTTTTCCCAGTGGATGTCGTCAAGGGAGACCTTCCTATAGCCCAAGCTGCGCCACAAGGATATAGCCAGCTTCATAGCCTTGGTCCCGAAGCCATTGTTCCTATGCTTTTGTAGGATGTACATGTACTCTATCCAGACTTTATTATCCTCATCTTTCGCTTCGAAGGCATCGATGAAACCCACTCGCTTACCGTCAAGTAGGATATTCAGTGAAAGGCCATCAAACACCTCTATCGCGATTTTCAATGAAGGGGGATCAACCAATGGGGCAACTCTCGGAGATTGATAATATCCAAACCTTGTGGACTCTAAATATCTTTTTAATTATATGCACGAGCGTGAGAATCCCCAAGATCCCTCGAATCTTTCGAATAGGCAAAAACTGCAGATCTCACTCTGAATCAGGTTCAGCTTGAAAAAAAGACGCCAAATCAGCAACTACAACAACTTCGTGCGGTTGCCGTGCTGTTACTGTGCGGACCAGTATCAGAATAGACTCAAAAGGCGTACGAAACACAAGCCGAACCAGAAAACAGACCGGAATAACACTCCTCCCGAGACATTCTAAAAAGGGGGAGGGGGGGTACTATCATGCACGCGCACGACATGCAGAACGTGAATCCTAATAACCTATAAAATCTGGAGATGTGTGAAAATACGCTGTTTCGTAACATCTACTTTATTCTTTTTCTACCGCCCGCGTGCTAGTTTAAAACTGTGAAGCTTTTCAAGAAGGCAAAGCGTTCAGTGGTGTAGGTTCGTTGAAAAGTGGGGCCGGTGGGATTTGAACCCACGACCTCGCACACCCCAAGCGCGAATCTTAAACCAAGCTGGACCACGGCCCCAGGTCCTTTAACAACGATCAATTTGCCGTCTAAAAGTCTTATGCAGAGAGGCTGCAGACCTCAAGGAGCATACGATAACTTTCATCAGTTAGCTCCTGCTTGTAACGACTCAGAGCCTCAAGCAGGTCATCCTTCTCAGGTATCTGGTGAAGCCTCTCTACCACGTCCCTCATTCGACGGTTAAAGAAGATGTAGTGGGAGAGGGATGTGACGTTCGAACACCTCCGTGTGGTGCTAGCGGATTCGAAGTCTACGATCCTAGGATCATCCTCTGCTACAATGATGTGTCTATGGGCCTTCGACAGCTCCCCGTGATCCAGCCCCGCTTCGTCTAGCCTTCGAGCCCTGTCGAGCAGACTCACTAGGACGCACCGAAGTCGAGCGCTCTCAGATGGTTCAAGCCCTCCTATCCATTCGGCGAGGTATTGTCCCTCTATCAACTCCATCATTAGGAAGTTCGGCGACACGCCCAGGAACTTGGGGCCAACTGAGACAAGGTTCGCTTTTTTTAGATTATCCGCCTCTGCCTTAAGGGACGCTCTGTCCGCGTCCTCCCTCCTAATCTTTAAAGCTATCAACCGGTTGTCACACTTCGCGGCTACGACGACTCCAACATGCCCCTTACCAAGAATAGCCACATCTTTGATCC
>DAOVCM010000223.1 GCA_030670015.1 Candidatus Bathyarchaeota archaeon | reverse complement strand
ACTCCGATGAATTGGCAGTTTGCGTTTTCAGCGCATGTTGAGTCGATGTGGTGGTCGCCCACGAATAGGACTTCGTCTAATGTAAGCCCCATTAACTCTGATGTGTGCTGCAGGGCCTCGGCATGAGGCTTCGGCTTACGTGTCTCCTTACGCCCCAGGATTAGGTCGAAATACTTGAGCGCCCCTATTTTCCTCAGGGTTTTAACGGCGTAGTCGTGGTGGCTCCTGGTCAGAATGGCCAGCTTGTAATCCTCCTCCTTCAACCTCCGTAAGGCTTCCGTTGTACCCGCCACCTCCTCAACTATCGGGATTGCTTCGAGTTCAACCTGGTTCATTATCTCCTCAAGTGTTGCGCGAATTTCCTCCTTTTTAGCTTCGGGTTTACCCTGGTCTGTCCATATCCTCTCAGTCTTTGCGAGGGTAACTACCGTAGTCTCGTTGGGAGATAGAATACCAGGGGGTATATCGTTGGCCTCGAGGACCTTGATCATACGGCGCTTCATCTTGGAGAAATCGATGGTGGAGTGGATCAGAGTGCCGTCTAGGTCGAAGATTATCCCCTTCAGTTTTTTACGTGTCATAGAGGTTCGCCTTGGAAGTGTTGATGTTGGTGAAACACGTGGAGATTTAACGATTATGGTCAGAAGGAGAGGAGTTAAAGTCTGTTGCAGGGTGTGTTGTTTGTCTGTTTAGGGATCAGATGTGGCTATGGACCTACCTTTACTATAGTATACCCTGGGTGTCATAGGGTTCAGGTGATTGAGGAAGCTGTAAGTCATCCATCCTGCAAGTGATGCGATGTTACCTACTGTGTTCTCACCGGTTCTGCCAATGACCTCGACGACATCGCCGACCCTTGAATCCGTTCCCGTCACGTCGATGACTACGTGGTTCAGAGACACCGACCCGAGGATGGATCTGAATACATCACCGACGCGGATGCGACCCTTATTCGTCAGTTCCCTGGGGAGACCGTCGAAGAAACCTACATGCAACGTGCCAACCTTCATTCTCTGAGGAGCTGTGTATCTCCCCCAGTAAGTGACAGAGTCCCCCTTGTCTATCCACTTCACATGCTCCAGTCTTGCCTTGAATGATAGGGCCTGCCGTATTTCCATCCCTGCATTTCGGTCGGTATCCGTCGGATAAATGCCGTAGAGGATCGCTCCAGGTCTAACAGCGTCGAGATAGGCGTCAGGAAAATGGAGGATAGCGTCGCTGCTCGCCATGCTTCTGATCCCTGGGGCAACTCCTCGCTGCCTGAGCTCTCTTTCTACATCCTCCAGCCGCTTCAACTGCACACGGTCCTGAGCCGTGTCCTGCGTGAAGGTGGAGAATACGCCGTCAACCTCAATGCCATGAAGGTTAGATACATGTTCTATGAAGTCAGCCGCGTGATCGTACCTCACGCCAACCCGTCTCAGCCCGGTGTCGACCTTCACAAAAACACCGGCCGTTTTTCCCAGGTCAGAGGTAGCTTTGCTCAGTCCCTCCGCTACAGCCTTAGTGAAGACAGTCTGAATTATACCCAGATTCACCACCATTTTAAACTGTTTTTCAGTGAACAAGGGATCCATGTTGACAATCCCGCAGGTGATCCCAGCTTCCCTCAGCTTCAACGCCTCCTGGAGCTTTGCCACCAGAACTTTCTCAACGTCCAGCCTCTCCAGGTAGGCGACGATGGGAACGAGACCGTGACCATAGGCGTTGTTTTTCACACATGGAATCACCTCTACTCCTACACGCTGTCTGATCTGGTTGAGGTTGAATTCGATAATGTCTAGGTCTACATCGAACCAAGATGGATAACCCTCGATCTTCTCCTCGATCTCAGCTGAGGAAGGTTGAGAGCCATAGAAAGGATCTGTCATGGGAGTCGATCCTGAAATGCACGCGGGATATTTAAAAAAACCGTTCAAATGGTCTCGGTAAATCAGCGTTCTTAAGTAGGTTTTTAGTGCTTCAGAAAGCGACCAGGGAATACACAAATGTAGTGTACCATATCTAAGAGGGATAAAATCCTCGACAGGGCGTTCAGCGAGAGCGGGTTTCCAACCACATCTGAACCCACGGGGATTAGCCATCTCTACACTAAGTACGCTGAGGCCATCGAGCTTGTTAACCGGCTCTTTCGTCGTTCTGACGTTGAGCTGGAGTATTAGGAATAAAAGAGGCTTCTGCCCTGAGCCTTAAGAAGTTAATAGCCGCCCTGATCAATGATGACGACTGGTATCCCGTGGCTAATTGAACAAGAATTTCACGTCTTTATCCTAATTATAGCAGACAATACCTAAACAACATTAAACCATATGCTGTACGAAACACAGACATTGATTATCTCTGAGTATATTAACAACGTCTATTTTCATATTATCGCCACAAAAAGGGGGGTTATTTCTTCTTATCAATAGCCCTTAACGCTATGTAGAACAAGACCATTAGGAATAGGTTAAGATATATTAGGCTCATTTATTTCACCGCTTTGATTATTATCGCTATCCTTTGAGCTTTGGCTATCCTTGTTTGATTGCACGCACACCCTAAATCGTTAATGTTCATATGTTCTCAATTTTGTACATAAATTACAAGTTTAAACCACTGAATATTATAAATTATAATACTGTGTATTTGACTTGAGTAAATACCTCTAACCCGCAGCATGCATGTCTCGGATCTATAGCTAGACAAGCTGCATCTGGAGGACGAAGACGAAGGTCATTGATGGACTAATAAAGACCTTGGGGGCTTCGCTTTGAGCAGATTCATCGAAGCACTGAAGATCCTGAAGCGAGATGACTGCCTCA
>DAOVCM010000148.1 GCA_030670015.1 Candidatus Bathyarchaeota archaeon | reverse complement strand
GGCTGAGAGAGCCTTCGACGAGCTCATGGTGGTCCATGAAGACCTACTGCCCCAGTTCAGGGAGATGAGCTAGATGCATCTAGTCCTGATAGGGGCTCATCCTGATGATGAGGCCTTAGTCAGTGGCACGATAGCCAAATATGTGGATCAAGGTCACAGGGCTACCATCGTGATGGCGACGAGGGGCGGACGTGGGCACTGGAAGACACCCTCTGAGAAGCTAAAGGAGATCCGGACCATGGAGATGGAGAAAGCGGCTGAAATCCTGGGGGCTGAGGTCATCTTCCTCGACTATAAGGACGCCGACATCCCAGGGGGTGACAGCCTGAGGGAGGAGCTTGTCGATGTTGTCAGGCAGCTGAAACCTGACATCGTCCTCACCTTCCATCCCCTCGTCTGGCGTGACGACCATAGGAGGATAGGCCTCGCAGCCGTTGACGCCAGTCTCAAGGCAAGTCTACCCCTCGTGGAGACAAGTTATCCGTATCACCGACCGTCGCCTGACATCTACTTCTTTGGGAGACCCATCACTCCATTGAAGCCAGACATCTACGTTGACATCACCGGCTACATGGACGTGAAGATCGAGGCTTTCAGGCAGCACAGTAGCCAGTGGGTTAAATGGGAGGTTGACAAGAGTGGTATGAGCATGGAGGACCTCCTTGAGCAATACACGCATAGATTCCGTCAGTATGGTATTGAATCAGGTGTGAAATACGCCGAGGCCTTTATCTCTAAACACGGTCGAAAGAAGGCCTATGACCTCCTCCCGTCCACCAGGTGAAAACCCTCTCGTTGGAAGATGGTTTTTAACCGCCATTCTCTCCTCAACTCGATGATATTTCCATTTATCTATCCGATGGTTGAGGGAATGCATCACATGTGGGTCCGCCCCTTCTGGGGCATGGGCTGGTGGATGATAATCGGGTTCATAGCCCTCACCGCCATCGGATACAGCGTTTACTACTCAAAGTACCCTCGTGGAGCCCATAAGACGAAGAGAGTAGATCCACTTGAAGTCGTTCAGATGCGATTGGCTAGAGGCGAGATCTCTGCGGAAGAGTTTGAGGAGATAAAAAAGAAGCTTACGCGGTGAACTCTAGCTAATTTAGGAGTTCAACTATTTCGCGTACATCTTAGAGAGTTGTAACGCATGACAGACCTGTCGTCCAAGATGGCTATCTGCTGGCTATAATATCAAAATGCTTAAAGAATGAGCACATAAACACTGACAGGGTTGTTAGAATGTCATTGTCAATGCAGGAAGAGAGGACGAAGGTTGAGCGTGAAGGATCGGATTTAGCCCTTAAAGTCGACTACCACTGCCACATATCCATGATGGAGTATGCTGATATTGCTAATCCCACGTTGGTATCGGTCACCAGTGAGGAGTTCATCGCCGACCTAGATGAGGCGGGCATCGACCTGGCGGTAGTCCTATCGGACATGAGGACGACTCCTGAACAGGTATCCGCCTTCATCAAACAGGCGCCGGACAGGTTCATAGGCTTCGGCTACGTCAATCCTCTGAAGCGGGGAGCCGACGAGGAGGTTTTGAGGCAGAGGCATGAGCTCAGCCTTTTTGGTTTGAAGCTCTATCCGACGACAGATGGTTACATGGCGGATGATCCGAAGGCTTACAGGGTGTACGAGGCCGCTGTCAGCATAGGTATGCCGGTTATGCTCCATCATGCGGGGATGCCGGACCCCCGAGACCTGATGAAACACGCGGACCCGGCGCTGATAGACGCTGTCGCATGCTCCTTCCCGAAGCTCAAGATTGTCTTGGCTCACTTGGGATATCCCAGAGTCGAGGAGACGCTCTACATAGCGCGTAAACACAGGAATGTTTGGTGCGACATAAGCTGGCCCTACGGTGATGTAAACCATCCCAGCTACCTCTACCTCCTCTGGCGGGATCTTCTTACCGCTCTTAACCTCGGGGTCCTAAACAAGATGGTCTTTGGTACCGACTACCCTGGCGTCCGTCAGAAGCCTTACAAGGACATGCTCATGTCCGTGAACAGGTACTCGACTCATCAGGACCTGCGTATACCGGAAGAAAGGCTCTCAGCCATCCTGGATGAGAACGTTAAGCCTCTACTTCCCTCAGTTACTTCACATTAATTGCAGGATATCTCACAGGAATTAATTAGAGAAAATTCGCGATAAAGAATAAATCGATAATTCCGTTTTTGCAGGGTAATTATTCATTTAGAAGCTGGTAAGGTTAAATTATGTAGCCGCTGTCGATGCGCTCAAAGTCTCTCACCCGTTCCAGGTCCATGTCTTCTGCGACTGCCTCAAAATCTTCAGGGCTCAGGGTCACCCATGGGCCAGTTACGGCGGCCTCGGAGGCGGGGTGACTGCTCCCGAAGTTCTCCAGACAAACCCTGTAGGTAAGGCCTCGGACCTGCCTCTCGTCGGCGTATCCAAGGCTGTGAAGGTACTCGTGGAGGAGGATGGAGAATACATAGGCTTTCCATCTCGGCTCCGTTTTTGCCGCTGCTTTCAGGAGCCGTTTGTTCAGGACGATGTCGTTCGTCCCCATAGGGTGAAAGGCTCCCACGTTCATGGGCAGATTCCCAAGGTAGAGCATGAGCCCCACCCTGTGCTCTCCAAGCGACATCTTCACAGCTTTCTTGACAAGAGTGAAGATGTCTCCGTAATTCTTAGCCTTCTCCAGATCGAATGTGAGCTGCATCATGTCTCCTCTATGTTAGACCGCTTCAACCGACTTTACGCCTGGCACCTTTTTCTTCAGGAAGCTCTCAACACCCCACTTGAGGGTCATCTGGGACATTGGGCAGCCTGCACATGCTCCTTTAAGTCTAACCTTTACGATGCCGTCTTCGACGTCCACAAGCTCGACGTCTCCGCCGTCTACCTGAAGGTGAGGGCGGACCTCTTCAAGTGCTTTTGCGACTTCTGCTTTCAAATCTACACCTCTCTGAATGAATCAGACTACGGTATATAAACCTTCATCGCTGTGTACGCGCATCCTATTTAATCTTTGTGCAACTACCATCCATCAAAGAAATTTCACGTCTTTAGAAATTGATCTCCGACGTCTTGACGAGTTCCAGACATACATATAAACACTCAAGATAGTATCCAAGGTGAAGTGAAATGAAGGTAGCCGTTCTAGGCGCGGGCCTCATGGGCCCCACAATAGCCATGGACTGCTTGGAAAGTGAAGATGTAGATGAGGTATTACTGATCGACATCGACAAGGCAAGGTTGGGTAGTATCGCTGAGAAACTTGGTAACCCGCCGAAGCTGAAGACCCTTGTACAGGACATCACCGACCAGGATGGGCTAGCCAAGGCTCTGAGAGGATACGACGTGGCAGGCATTGCCCTCCTCAGGTGGCTGAATGTAAATGCTATTAGGGGCGCCATAGAGGCAGGTGTGAACGCCGTTGACCTGAGCGGGCCAGCCGAGAAGGATCTTGAGAACATCAATAGAGAAGCGGAGGAAGCAGGAGTGACCATAGTTCCAGGGTGTGGTGTTGAGCCGGGGCTTACGGAGGTTCTGGCGGCTTATGGCATGGACATGCTCGATAAAGTTGAGGCGGTTGATCTCTGGTGCGGTGGGATACCTAAGGATCCGAAGCCGCCCTTGGATTATAAGATCGTATTTGGCGGTCCTTATCTCCCTCTGCGTCCGGGTATGGTTAAGGTTATAGAGGGTGGCGAGGAAGGGGAGGTGAGGCGCTATACTCTCAGTGACCCTATAAAGTTCGAGGGAATCGACAAGCCACTAGAGTGTTTCTACGACGGATTCCCCGACACCCTATA
>DAOVCM010000202.1 GCA_030670015.1 Candidatus Bathyarchaeota archaeon | reverse complement strand
AGGGAGGAGGCCCTGCAGGAAATGGCGAGGGTGACGAAGGGGAGGATCGTCATCGTTGACTACAACCCGCCGCCAAATCGGCTTTTGCGGGCCATCTACATTGCCATCGTGTCGCTCTGGGAATCGAGATACTTTCCCGATTTCGCCAGGAGCGATTTCGAGGGCTTGCTGGCCCGCTGTGGGCTGGAGGTGGAGAGGGGAAAGTCCGGCTATTTCGGGTTTGTGCGGATATGTGTCTGCCGCTCGCGAGAGTGAAGGAGGTTGACAGATGCCCAGGCTGGTCAAGGATGGGAAATGGATCTACGGCTGGGTCGTCATCGGACCTGAGGGGGAGATAACCATCCCACCGGAGGCGTGGCGTGAGTTCGGTTTCCAGGCTGGAGGCGAGGTGGTTTTCATGCCAGGGAGCCGTCGCTCCGGAGGGTTCGCCATCAGCACGTCGGAGTTGATGGGAGAAGTCTCCGAACGGTTGGAGGGTGCTACGATGCGTGTGCTGGCCCGAGGACGGTTCGCTGAGGACAGACGGGTGACGGTGCCGCCGGAGGTGGGAGTAAAACCAGGCGACAGGCTGCTGGCGGTGCGCGGAAGCCGCTACGGGCTGGGCTTCGTGGCGCGGGGCCCGATCTACGAGGAGGCGCTGGAGCATCCCGAACTGGAGGTCTTTTAGGAAGGGGAGAGCAACCGTCAGGTTTTCCTTGCCGTGGGCTTGGATTCAGCGGCGGTACGAGGCCCTGCGAATGTCGTCGGGGATGCTTGCGTGGACGCCATCTTCGCCAGGTGCCAAGCATAGTTAAGCCCCCTCCGCCTCGGCGAGAAATGGAGGGGGTTTTGCTTTTCTCCGTGGGAACACCACTCGGATTATCAGCGCCACTGACCCTGACTTCTCTGAAGCTCATCCTAGAAGCATCGCCCTTGAGGGTCATCCCCGCATCTTCGACGAGTTCTACCGGGCGGAGAACACCAAGGCGGTGAAGAGGCAGGGGACGGGATTGGGCCTCTCCACCGTCAAGCGCATCGTGGAGACCTACGTACGGGGGAAGGATCTAGTGGAGTCCGATCTGGGGAAGGGTAGCAAGTTCACCTTCGTGCTGCCTAAGGGTGGAGCGGACAAGATCATAGAGAGGACTGAAGGGGCTTGCCATTTTACCACCCAGGCTCTTTGGGATTTCGCGTGGTAGTCACGAATTTCAGGCAGTGACATCCCCACATATGGGTATTAGTTCTATCAAATGCCCAGACGTGGCGTAGAACAAATATTCGCCACGCGAAATCCTGAAGACCCACCACCCATAGAGGGAAGATTCGGTGGAGATGTCTTTTACTGTTTTTTTCCTCCTTTGCCCAGGTCGAACCTGGATGGCTCAAGCGTGAGCTGGCTACGCTTTGCCGTGATACATGACCGGTGTCCCACTAGTTATCGCTCGTGAAAGCCACTTCACACTCCATCTCCACACCAAGATGGTCTGACACTGTATAGTTTCTGAACATACATGCGTTTACGAGAACGCGTAGCTCGGTGCCGTTTTTTTGGAGAACGTATAGGTCTTCTCTATCTAGGTTTTCTTCATCAATTATCAGCCACTGATCGTTCCCGAGCTCCCGAGTGGTGACCTTGTCAGAAAGTGGACCACGGATTTCGTCTTCGTCGAGCTTGTCCTTCAATTCTCCTAACGCTCGTTCTAAGTCTTCCCAATCCATTACAAAAAATGTGTAGAAAGGCCCTCCAAGCTCATCTCCCCTAAGAATCTCATAGCCCTTCTCTCTGTAAACATATAGCTCCCCATCGGCCTCCTTGACAAAGAGCGTTTCTCTACCGGTTATAGTCCACCATGTCCACATACCGTTTGGTGTTTTCTTGATGGTCACCTTACTACCAAGAGTAATCCTTGGCTTAATCTCTATACTTTCAAGCTCCGTCTTCACTTCCTCTTTCAAATCCTCACTCTCATCCTTTTTTAAGTCTGTAAAATATTCTTTCCGCTCCCGATTTATGACGTAATTTATGGAATATGCACCTACATCGTCAAAACAGTATAGTATTCGTGTTTCTGGTGATCCAGAAGGTACACGTGAGACGGATGTAGGTGCAAGTGTTACCCCTTTGGTTCCTGAATGGTAGAAAATGTAGTCGATTCTTTGCGGTCCGCCGGTCTCACCTACTAACTGATTGCCCAATCTCCCCCACGGACCATTTTCCTCCGTTTCCTGGTCCCATCCAATCCAGGTATGACCAGGTGAATCTCGTTTCATTTCTTTCCATGCGTCCACTAGGTTTGGGCGACCGGCTTCTCCTAGAAACCACTCGATACAAGCATGTTCAAGGTCTGCGGCAATGATGTTGAAGTCGCCGAGGACGATAATTGGGCGGCCATCATACTCTCCGTTCTCATCAGTAGTAGCCTTCTCGATGAACCATCTGAGTTCCGCTAGCTGTCGCACGCGAACATTCGGACATTCTTCGCACTTATGAGCTTGCAGATGCGTAGTGAACACATGAATGTAGTCCTCCTTCGAAGTGCCCACCTGAACACGCGCATAGAGAGCACCCTTGTTTGATGCCGCATCCCAGCATGAGAGTAGTTTAAAGGGGGCCATGTCTTCAAACACAAAGCCGCTAGCGGCTATAATTGGGTAATTCTCATTGGTAAGGATGAGTAGACCACCATCTTGACGTTGAACACCAAACATATCAAGTACAGGCATATCTACAGTTAAATCCGAATCTGGACCCATGACGAAATGCCTATCATACACGATATAGGCTTCTATCTCATTCTCATTAGGGCGGGCGTCGATGATTGCTTGACCGCTACTGGACACCTTTTGTTTCTGGGGCAGAATCACTTCGTCCAAGTTCACCCTGACTGTTCCCAAAGAATGTCTCGTGTGCCAGTTCCGAACGATCTTGTTTTGGCAATTCTCATCAAAGACTTCTTGTAGTCCGACGATGTCATAGTCGTTTATTAGGTCCATGATGCAGGGAATGCGTTCATCCTTGGCCTTACACTGGCCAAACACCTTCACCCAGAAACAGCCTGACAAAAGCTGCGTGTTCTGTGTGAGAA
>DAOVCM010000232.1 GCA_030670015.1 Candidatus Bathyarchaeota archaeon | reverse complement strand
CCCGGTCAGGTGCACATCCTCCATAAGGGTCTTAGATGAGGTGGAAGCTGAGGTTAGAATAAACTTCATCTACAAAGCCGCCCATGCGACAGCGAGGAACTTCTACACTAAGAACACCCTGATAATAGAGAGAGGACCTATAGAAGGTGAGGCATCCATGAAGCTGAGGTCCTATGGAGAACAGGAGTGGGCGCACACGGCGGGGTCTCTAATAAGGATGATCGCTATGAGATGGAGCACATCCAAGCAAAAACTCTCTGCCAGTAGATCCTGAAAAACCTTCAGCCCCTCTCTATCTTCTCTATTTTCCCATCTCGCATCCAGACGATACGGTCGCTCGCCTTGATCATCTTGAGGTCGTGGGTCGCGGCGATAAGGGTCATCCCACGGGTTTTATTCAACCCGTGTAGAAGGTCTATGATCTCCATCCCCGTGTTCAGGTCGAGGTTCCCAGTGGGCTCGTCAGCCAAGATGATAGCTGGGTCGTTAGCCATCGCCCGAGCGATCGCTACACGCTGCTGCTGCCCCGCTGAAAGCTCGGTAGGTCTGTGGTGAAGTCTCTCGCTGAGACCCACGGATGACAGAAGCTTCTCAGCCCTCTCAAGCCCCTCATCCCTAGGAACCCCGGCGAACACCGTGGGAAGAGCCACGTTCTCGATGGCCGTAAGAACCTGTATCAGATTGAAGGTCTGGAAGATGTACCCGATCTTACGGCACCTGAGCCAGGCGAGCTCGTAAGCATCCAGCCTGGAGACATCAACGCCGTCGATGTAGACTCTTCCCCTCGTAGGCCTGTCCAGCCCTCCGATCATGTTGAAAAGAGTTGTCTTTCCAGACCCGGAGGGGCCGACGATTGAGACGTATTCGCTTCTCCTGATCTGAATGGTAACGCCGTCGAGGGCCTTTATGGTGACTCCGCCCATCTCATAGTAACGTGCAAGCTCCTCAAGCTCTATAATCGTTTCAAAGCTCATAGCTCAAAGCCTCCACCGGATTTAATTTAGCGGCGCGAAAGGCCGGATACATGGTAGCCACTATGCTTAGAATAATTGATAACACTGTCGAACCTACAAAAAGGAGGAGAATCTCGGCCAGGGGAACCTTAAGTATGATGTCGAAGCCGGTTGTGAACCCTGTCGAGAGGAGGGCTCCGATGATGCCAAGGATGAAGCCCAATACCCCTCCGATTGTGCCCTGAATTGAGGACTCGACCAGAAAGAGCAGTAGTATATGACTGTCCATGGCTCCGAGGCACTTCATCGTCCCGATCTCCCTGTACCGTTCGTAGACTGCAATGAGCATGGCGTTGGTGACGCCTACAACAGATACCACGAGGGCTACAAACATGAGCCAGTACTGATATGTCTCGACACTAAGGCGTCCGCCCCCGGCAAGCGCATAGGCCCTGTAGAAGGCGTCTGTCAACATCAGTGTGGAGAGGAAGGAGATGCCTAGGGCTATGGAAGCGATGTTTATAGTCGCTCTGTCTAAGCGGCGCTTGATGTAGTCATACCCAAGCCGGAGCGCGTCGTCAAGCTTAAACTGTACCCGGCTCACAGAGTCTCGCTCGCTCATTACCTTTCATCTAACAAATAAATGGAGGATAAAGAACTTTCGCATTGTATATTTCAATCCGGAAAGGACTATGCGATACGATACATAATTAAGCCGTTTTTCCTGTCTGCGTTTGAAACAGTATTTCAATTTAAGAAAGGTCCTTTTCTAGTGGGGGTCATCGTCGTTGAAGGCGCCCCAGCTATCAGCTTTTTCCCAGCTCTCTCCCGGGACCTCCTCCTCCCAGCTGATGCAGTCGTAGCAGAGCCTGTGCCTCACATCACCGCACTCTTCGCAGAAATTGGTCTTGCATTCAGAGCACTCGTAGACATCGACGACCTCCACACCACATATCTCGCATGTGGGCATTTTTATCCCCGATGTCAAACGGTGACACTTATTCAACTTATAAACTTATTGAGCTACGGTAGACCGCTGCAGAAAGCAGGATTCTAGGCAGTCGTCACGCAGATACGGGTAATGCTGTAAGGGTAACTACCGTGTTCTTTCTTGAACAGAGGACATAACATATAGGTAGCCACGGATGAGAACCATTGCACCGACTGATAATTACGAGTCCGTGCCATGTCTGTCCTTCTCGATTAATGTCAACCTTTAGAGGTTAGGGCTGAACAGCTTCCTGTAACAACTTTGTATCGAGGTTCCCTCCGCTGATGACCACTCCGACTCTACGATTGCGGAACCGCTGTGGGTTCTCCATGATTGCTGCTGCCCCTACGGCGCCAGCGCCCTCGACGACCTGGTGTTGTTGGGTGAGTAACAGCCATATCGCCTTGATTATGGTCTCCTCCCGTACGAGTATGAAATCATCTACGAGATCTCGGCATATTTCGAAGGTGACAGACCCCTCTTCGATGCCACCGTGAAGGCCTTCAGCCACCGAGTCCTTCAGCTCCATCTTGACGATGTGCCCCTGCTTAACACTCTCACACATCACCGGCGAAGCGACAGACTGAACTCCGACCACCTTGATATCTCTGTTGATGGCCTTGAGGACGCAGGCAACACCGGAGATGAGCCCCCCACCTCCCACGGGCACGAGTACCACATCTAAGTCCGGCATCGACTCCACCATCTCAAGGCCGACAGTCCCTTGACCTGCGATAATATCGAGGTCGTTGTAGCCTGAGATGAAGGGCGTACTCTCTTCCTTTTCCATCTGTC
>DAOVCM010000044.1 GCA_030670015.1 Candidatus Bathyarchaeota archaeon | reverse complement strand
GACAGGACCAGGGTCGTCTCCTTGAGTCACATTGAGTGGACATGTGGCTTGAAATATGACATGAAGGCGATCTCTGAGATCGCCCATGGCCACGGTGCTCTCGTCGTTGACGACGCATATCAGGCAGTGGGTGCCGTAGATGTTGACGTACACTCCGACGACATTGACTTCCTCATCTTTGGAAGTGAGAAGTGGTTATGCTGTCCCTCCTTCAACGGGGTATTTTATATCCGTAAGGACCTCATAGACAGGTTCGAGCCCTCCTACAGATTCTACGGGAAGGTTGAGGAGGCCTTCAGGGATGAGCCTCCCTGGGTTCACCCTGACCACGATAATATTGCGGACTACGAAAAACCCCTGGGACCAGCTGCAGAGAAGTTCTACAGGGGCTGTGTTTCTCAGAGCGCTGTGTGGGGCTTCCACGCTGCTCTCAGCTTCTTCAACAGACTCGGCGTATTAGACATCGAGAGGCGTGTCCGCCGACTGAGCGGACATCTCATTGAAGGTCTTAGGGAGCTAGGTGTCAAGGTTAATACACCGTTAGAGCCGTCTGAAAGGGGAGGTCTCGTCACGTACACGACAGGGAGCCATGAGCTTGACGTGAAGAGCCACAGCGCACTTCTGAAGAAGGGTATAATCACAGCCCTCAGATACCAGAAGGCCGTCGGCGGTATCAGGGTCTCGACCCACTTCTTCAACACTGAGGATGAGATCGACCGGTTACTCAGCGCGCAGAGAAGCCTGCTAACCTAAGCTATCTCTACTCCAAATTTTTTCCTAATGTTCGCTGAGTTTTTATATTGAAAATCTCGACTAATCCTTGAATCGGTGAGGCGAGAATCGTTG
The DNA here is from genome assembly GCA_030670015.1 of Candidatus Bathyarchaeota archaeon. Taxonomy (GTDB): domain Archaea; phylum Thermoproteota; class Bathyarchaeia; order TCS64; family TCS64; genus DAOVCM01. Next base: position 6,027 of record DAOVCM010000044.1, on the reverse strand, counting down.
AAGCTTCTTGAATATCAGGCCAAGCAGATTTTCGGGAAATTCGGAATCCCGACTCCCAGAAGCTACATAGTGGAATCATCGAAGGAGGCGGAAGACTCCGCAAACAAGCTTGGGGGCTCCGCTGCTATCAAGGCACAGCTCCCTGTCGGTGGCAGGGGGAAGGCGGGGGGTATCCTCTTCGCTAACACTCCTAGTGAGGCTGCGGAGGCAGCGAGCAGCCTACTTGGCAGCAAGATGAAGGACCTAGAAATCAGGAAGGTGCTCATTGAGGAGAAGCTCGACATAGAAGACGAGCTCTACCTGGGCGTTGTCGTGGATAGACGGAACAAGTCCTACGTTGTACTCGCGTCCTCAGAGGGGGGCGTTGATATCGAGGAGGTCGCAGTTAAGACTCCGGAGAAGATCGTCAGACACGTGGTTGACCCGCTGCATGGTCTTCGGTCTTACCACGCACTTTGGATCGCTAAGCAGCTAGGATACTCGGGCCGTAAAATGTCAGCGTTGGCTGATATCGTTGGAAAGCTCTACAAGGTGGCTGTCGAAATGGACGCCGAACTCACTGAGATTAATCCCCTAGCTGAGATTGCCGACGGCTTCATGGCTGCTGATGCTCGTCTGAATATAGATAACAATGCTCTCTTTAGGCACCGAGATCTGGCGGAGACGTTCCAGTGGAGCGAGTCGCTTGAGCTATCTGAGAGGGAGCAGGAAGCTGGTGAACTTGGCCTGACGTACGTCGAGCTTGATGGGAACATCGGGGTCATCGGGAACGGCGCTGGTCTTACCATGGCTACCATAGATACGGTTACTCTCCACGGTGGGAAGCCTGCTAACTTCCTCGACTTGGGTGGGGGAGCTTCCCCCAAGAGGATCGAGTCTGGCGTCTCATTCGTCCTTTCAGATCCAAGGGTAAGTGCTCTCTTCGTCAACGTCTTGGGGGGCATCACACGTTGCGACGATACCGCTAGGGGCATAATAGAAGCAAGGAGGCGGGCTCCCCTCGAAAAACCCATAGTGGTGAGGATGATGGGGACCAATGAAGAGGAGGGGAAAAAGCTGCTGGAAGAGGCGGGAATAGACACCCTTGACACGATGGAGGACGCCGCTGAGAGGGTTGTGGCCCTCGTAGGGGGGAGTTGACGATGGTGAAGTTCATCAACGAGGACACCCAGGTATTAGTTCAGGGTATAACCGGCATCCAGGGACGGTTCCACACCAAGCTCATGCTAGAATACGGTACAAAGATCGTGGCCGGCGTTACCCCCGGCAGGGGCGAGCAGGAGGTAGACGGGATCCCTGTCTATGACACAATAGCTGAGGCTCAGGAGAAGCATGCTCTGGACGCCTCCATAATTTTTGTGCCTGCCCCATACGCCCTCGACGCATCCTTGGAGGCGATTGAGGCAAGGCTCGACCCTGTAGCTGTCATCACGGAGGGTATCCCCGTGAGAGACTCCATCGACATATTGGCAAGGGCCGGACTGGGGGACACAACGATCGTCGGGCCGAATACCCCTGGACTCATCAAGCCTGGCATGAGTAAGCTCGGTATCATGCCCGCCCAGGTCTTCCGTGAGGGTTCAGTAGGCATTGTCTCAAGAAGTGGCACCCTGTTCTACGAGATCGCCGCACAGATCACACGTGTTGGCTTGGGCCAGTCGACATGCATAGGTATAGGCGGGGACCCGATCGTAGGCCTCGACTTCATCGATGTACTACAGTGGTTTGAGGAGAACAATGAGACTGAGATCATAGCCCTCATCGGCGAGATCGGCGGAGACGCAGAGGAGAGAGCCGCTGAGTTCATTGGCCAAGGCGGCCTCACTAAGCCTGTTGCCGCTTATATCGCTGGAAGAGCAGCTGTCCCCGGGAAGAGGATGGGCCACGCCGGAGCTATCATCCAAGGATCAGCCGGGACCGCGCAGAGCAAGATAGAGGCTTTGGAGAAGGCAGGAGTAGTAGTCGGCGAGAGGCCGGGTGATGTAGCGAGGATATTGATGAGGATGACATAGCGGTAAGATATGTCTATTACGAAATACATGAGATCAGGCTGAAAAACTGCTCAAGCATTCGGTAGGTGAGACCCCAGATGACTTCACCCTCTACGAGGTATGATGGAACTTCACCCCGGTCCATCAGGCTCCAGCCCTTGGATTTTCTCAATTCGTCGAGGGACATCCAGTAATAGGCGCAAAGCTCCTCGTTCAGAGTGATCTTTGGGGTCTTGTCACAGGAGAAAACGAAGGGAAGGACGCACATTTCTTGGACTACATTCGAGTTCAGAGAATTCAGCGTGCCGAGAAATTGGCACTCGTTGAGGTCTATGCTGGTCTCTTCCAGTGTCTCCCTCATCGCGGTCTCCCTTAGATCAGCGTCCTTTTTGCTTCGTCTACCGCCTGGAAATGCCATGTTACCCGACCAAGGGTCCGTTAGGCGTGTAGCCCTCTTGACCAGCAGAACCTGAAGGTCGCCATCATCATCCTTTAATAACATCGCTACAGCTGCTCCAGCCGTGGAATCAACGATTCTAGGTTTCTCCCGAAAATATTGGATTAAATCTGTCAGCGTCGTGACAACTTCCCCATAATGACACATCTCTAAGAAACTTAATAATGTGACCTCCTGAGAACAATACCCGTAACATCTCTTCTCAGATTCGTTGACTTCCATAAAGCGCAGGTCGAGAGAGGCTTCTTTTTAAAACGATTTGGACTCGCGACTGATTAACTTGAGGGTACGAAATGGTTTTATCTAGGGATGCGCATCATAAACGGATTTAACCTAGACTAATAAGTTGGTTAGGTGAGATAAACGAGTAAAAACTCAGAAGCAGAGGCCGTGCCAGAAGATCCTTCTTCCCAAAGACAAAGGGAGATGGCTCTTCTGAAAATGAGAATGGGCAAAGTGCGGCACAAGATAGCTGTCATAAGCGGGAAGGGGGGCGTCGGAAAGAGCCTCATAACCGTTAACTTGGCATTAGCCTTGGCAATGAGAGGCCGGAACGGGAGGGTAGGCGTACTCGACGCCGACATACATGGTCCATGCGTCCCCAAGATGCTGGGGATGAAGGGCAGTCGCCTCCAGTCTGGTCCACCTGGTATCTTTCCCGCTCTTGGTCCTCTAAACATCAAGGTTGTCTCGATGGGGTTCCTCCTTCCATCTGACGATTCACCGGTCATCTGGAGGGGGCCACTGAAGATGAGAGCTATTCGTCAGTTCCTCGCGGAGATTGTCTGGGGCAACTTGGATTACCTCCTCATAGACCTGCCACCAGGGACAGGAGATGAGGCGCTGAGCGTGTTGCAGCTACTTCCGGAGATGGATGGTGTCATAATTGTGACAATTCCCAGCGAGGTCTCCGAGGATGTCGTGAAGAAAGCCGTCACGTTCGCCCGTAAGATGGAGGTTCCCATCATCGGTATAGTTGAGAACATGAGCGGCATAGTCTGCCCACACTGCGGCGAGCGAATCGACGTCTTCGGTGTTGGGGGCGGAGAGCGGATTGCCACGGAGATGAATGTCTCCCTCCTGGGTAACATCCCCTTAGACCCCAGTATCTCGAAGACTATGGACGCGGGTACCCCCTTCATCGCTACTCAACCAGACTCACCTGCAGCCAAGGCGTTCGACGCCATAGTCAAGAAAATCGAAGGATTCACAGAGAGGAAAAAGAAATGAAAGTTGCAGTATCAGCATCAGGAGCGAGTTTAAACGCTTCTATAGACCCAAGGTTTGGGCGTTGCCCCTACTTCGTAATCGTCGAGACGGAGACGATGGCCTTCGAGGCCGTTCCCAACACCGCTGGGGGTTCAGCCCACGGCGCGGGAATCGTAGCAGCCCAGTTAGTCGCATCAAAGAATGTGGGAGCCGTCCTGACCGGCAACGTGGGCCCCAACGCCTACAACGCCCTTTCGGCATCTTCAACGCGGATCGTGACAGGCATCTCAGGAACGGTTAGAGAAGCTGTAGAACGATTCAAACAAGGAGAGTTCCAGGTAACTAGAGGGCCTAGCGTCGGAGGACACTACGGCACGGGAGGACGGGGAGCAGGCCGAGGCAGAGGTAGACGAGGATGAGTATGAGCGGATTTATACATTAAAGTTTTCTTATAGGGTAGTCGATGTAGAAAAATGGTCAAAATAGTCATTCCTGTAGTGGACGAGAAAGGCGGAAAACTCTCAGCACACTTTGGGAGAGCCCCCTTCTTCGCATGGTTCGAGATCAAGGATGGCGAGATCGTCAAAAAAGGTGTGGTTCCTAACGACGGTGAGCACTCCGGTGGAGTAGGTCTCCCTTCGCAGCGCATAATGAGACTGGGACCCCACACCGCGCGCGCACGCCTGTGACCAATGAAAATATGCAGGGTTAGATTTGAAGATCGCGGTCGCTAGTGGCAAGGGCGGCACGGGTAAGACCTCCGTTGCCGTGAACCTCGGGTTATCCTTAGGAAAAGTTCAGATTCTCGACTGCGACGTGGAGGAGCCTAACGTCCACATACTACTGAAACCTATGATACGGGAAACATCACCTGTGGAACTGCTCGTCCCCCGAATACTGGAGGACAGATGCGACTACTGCGGCGAATGCGCACGCTTCTGTCAGTACAACGCCCTCTTTATCGCTGGCGAGACCGCCATGGTCTTCCCACAGCTCTGCCACAGCTGCGGCGGCTGCAGCATCGTCTGCCCGAGAGCCGCCATAGTAGAGGAGCCGAGGAAGATAGGTGAAGTCATCGTAGGCTCCTCAGGCGCCATCGACCTCGTCTACGGAGAGCTAATTGTAGGCGAGGCATTGGCTGTCCCAGTCATCTCAGCCGTCAAGGATCGTATGAAGCATGAAGGAACAATTATCCTCGACGCCCCTCCAGGATCAGCCTGCCCCGTCGTAGAGACAGTCCATGGCAGCGACTTTTGCCTCTTGGTGACGGAGCCGACGCCTTTCGGCCTCCACGACCTTCAGGTCGCTGTGGAGGTAGTAAGAAAGCTTGATATACCCTTAGGGGTGGTCGTAAACTTCAGCGGCACCGGAGATCGAGGTGTTTACGAGTACTGCGAGGAACAAAAGATCCCTATTCTCATGGAGATCCCATTCGACCGCAAGATCGCTGAATTATACTCTAGAGGAACCCCGTTCGTCAAGGCAATGCCCGAGTGGAAACAGAGGTTCATTGACCTCGCAGATCAGATCAGGGAGGAGACCGGTATATGAAGCAGATGACAATCCTCAGCGGCAAGGGTGGGACGGGGAAGACAACCGTGGCAGCCTGCTTCGCTGCTCTATCGAGCAACGCTGTCTTCGCTGACTGCGATGTCGACGCCTCCAATCTACACCTAATCCTCAAGCCGGAGGTTCAGGAAACCATAGAGTTCAAGGGCTTGAAAGTCGCAGTCATCGATCCGGAGAAATGCACGCAGTGTGGTCTCTGTGAGGAGAAATGCCGCTTCAACGCAATTCACGATTTCGAGGTCGACCCAATCCACTGCGAGGGCTGCAAGGTCTGTGTTCACATCTGCCCTGTTAAAGCCATCGCCTTTGTCGACCGGATCTGCGGTCACGCCTACATCTCAAAGACTAAGTATGGTCCTATGAGCCATGCGAGGCTGACTCCAGGCATGGAGAACTCAGGAAAGCTCGTTTCCCTCGTGAGGCAAAACGCAAGGAAACTTGCCGAGGAAGGTAAACGTGATTTTGTACTAGTCGATGGGCCGCCAGGTATCGGATGCCCGGTCATCGCCTCCCTCGCCGATATAAATGACGGCTTAGTCGTCGTTGAGCCGACCCTCTCAGGAATCCACGACCTCAAGCGGGCGCTTGATCTCCTCTACCACTTTAAAATTGAGCCCATTGTCTGCATTAACAAACACGACTTGAACGACGAGAACACGAGGGCAGTCAAGGTGTTCTGCGCTGAGAGCGGTATCAAGGTGGTCGGTCTGGTCCCCTTCGATCCAGTTGTAACGGAGTCTATAGTGGCAGGCCAACCTGTAGTAGAGTATTCGCCAGAATCCCCGGCTTCGAAGGCTATTA